>CAZLMV010000058.1:0-11514 GCA_964560625.1 uncultured Bacteroides sp.
CCTGACACCATCCAAATGTCGCGCGCCACGCTGATTCGCTACATGCCCTCAAAGTTCCGCAACGCCTTGGTCGACGAGTGCGTCGTGCCCCGCTCCGGGCGCCGACTCACCCTCCGCTCCATCAACAACACCCAGACGCGCCTGAGCCGCCTCGGCATCTTCTCTAATATCGACATCAACGTCCACCCCAAGGACTCGCTCTCGCTGCGCCAAGGGTCTGACGTGTTAGACGTTACGATTGACTGCACGCTCGACGTGCCCCTCGAAGCGCGCTTGGAGGCCAACGTCTCGTCAAAGTCAAACTCCTATCTCGGCCCGGGGCTGATTTTCGGTGTCACTAACCGCAACCTCTTTGGCGGCGGCGAGCAGTTAGGCGTTACCTTGACAGGCTCTTATGAGTGGCAAACGGGCCGCCGACGCTCGTCGGTGTTCAATTCTTATGAAATCGGTCTCCAGGGGTCATTGGCGTTCCCCCGACTGCTTGCGCCGAAGTTCCTGCCGCGCCTGCGCCGCGACCTTTCCTGGACGCGCATCACTTTGAACGCCGACCTGCTGAATCGTCCGCATTATTTCCGCATGGCCCAGTTTAACGCCTCGTATTCCTATGATTGGGACCCGTCGCGCTACTCGTCAAACACGCTGACCCTGCTCAAGCTCACTTACACTAACTTGTTGAAAACCACCGCCGAGTTTGACGACATCATGCAGCAAAACCGCGCCATTGCCGAGAGTTTCCGCTCGCAATTCCTGCCGCAAATCATGTATACCTACACCTACGACCGCATGTTTGGCCCGCGCAATTCGCTGAACTGGACCGTCACGGCCCAGGAGGCCGGCGGCGTGTTCTGCGGGATCTGGCGCCTCTGCGGCCAGAAGCATGAAAAGCGGCTCTTCGGCATCCCCATTTCGCAGTTTTTCAAGGTGTCCGGCCAGTTGGTCTACGGCCGCCGACTCGGCGCGTCAGACACGTGGCTCTTCGGGCGCGTGGCCTCCGGTGTGGCCCACGCCTATGGAAATTCGTCGCAAGTGCCTTACTCTGAGCAGTTTTGGGTAGGTGGCGCCAACTCCATTCGCGCATTCACGGTGCGCTCCCTCGGCCCCGGCTCCTATCGCCCCAAGGCTGACCGCAACGGCAACTATTTCGACCAGACGGGTACCTTCAAATTTGAGGCCAACTTAGAGCTGCGCTTCCCCATCATCGGCCCGGTGCATGGCGCCGTGTTCCTCGACGCCGGCAATGTTTGGCTCCTCAAAAAAGACCCCGAACGCCCCGGCGGACAGCTCCGCGCCAAAACCTTTGGCCGCGACATCGCCCTCGGCACCGGCGCCGGCATCCGCGTTGACATCGGCATGCTCGTCATCCGCGGCGACCTCGGCATCGGCATCCACGCCCCCTACGAAACCTCCCGCCACGGCTACTACAACATGACCTCCTTCAAAAACTCCCTCGCCTTCCACCTCGCCATCGGCTACCCCTTCTAATATAAAAATCCCCGTCTCCTCAATGTAGGGAGGATAGATGCTGATTTAGTAGGCGGGTTAGGGAGTCGGTTGTGGGGATGTCGGGGGAGGCGAGGGTGGCGTCGCGGAAGGTAGTGTGGAGGGTTGTTCGGAGTTGTTGCGGGGAGATGTCGAAGGATTGCGCGGTGGTTGTGAGCCAGTCTTCGCAGGTTGTGCATTCGGAGATGAAGGCATTGAGGGCGGCTTCTTGCGCGGCCTGTTTGGACTTTTTGGGCAATTGGCGGTTGATGTCGTCGTGAGCGAATGAGTCACGGTCCAAGTCGATTATGAAGAGGTCGAAATCCTCCACGACCGAGCGAATCAGCTCCTTAGATTCCTGAAACTCGTAGGCGAGAATGTCATAATTAAGCGGCTGTCGGCCGATAGGATCGGCGGCGAGGCGTTCAAGAATCATCATGTAGACGCCATAGCCGGCGGCGCCATGTTTCATCCGGAGTCTGAGGACATTAGTTTTGTTGCGTTCGTTGGTGGAATGTTTGAATGTGTTCATGGGAAATACAAAATTAAAAAATACAGAATACAAAATAATTTGAGGGTAGGGATGCACCCTGGTGCATCCGAGGCCGCCCCTTGGCGACAGAGGATTTTGCGGCTAAGTGAGGGCCTCGGCTGCACCGGGGTGCAGCCCTACATGTGGCGGAGTCTTTTGCGGGTGGTTCATAGTTTGCAGATAGATTTGTGGGTGCAAATTTACGAACGCGGATGAGCCCTAAACCGCAAAAAAATAAAAAAATGAAAAAATTTTTTTCGGGCAAATCGAATTTGCGCAGTCGCGTAAGTGAGGGAGGGGGATTTGTCGCGCGCCGGGCACCCGGGGGCGGGTGCCCTCCCCAGTTATGTCATCGAAGCCCGAGTAAATGAGCGCGTGTTGACTGGGGACGGCATGCGCCCTCGCGTGCCGAGCCGCGGAAAGCGGCTTGAAGGAGCCGCCGGGGGCGGTTCCGGCTATCGGCGGCTCACCCAAGCGGACGCTGGGCACCCGAGGCGGGTGCCTCCCCAGTTATTTCGCGACTTACTTAGGACGCGCTATAGCCCGGAGGGCTTGCACTGCGGTTAACCCCCGATTGCGCAGCTATCGGGGGTCGGTCATGCTCTCCTCTCCCGGTCAACCCCGGCGGGGTTGCACCTTTTCAGCAGATTGTGCAACCCCGCTGGGTTTGATATATCGACAAGTTTTCTTATCTTTGCACTTAGTAAAACTCACTTATAGTTATGAATCGATTACTCTCAATACTTATCCTGTCCTTGATTATAATATCGGGGTATGCTCTGCAACCATACCACGATGCCCTTTTATTCGATGCAAAAGGCAATATTGAATGTATTAACTATAGATCAGGTTCATCCATGCCGACACCTGCTGTAACTTTTAGTCAAGATGGAACAATACAAGAAATTGTTCAACAACAAGCTTTCAATGATACTTTGGTGTTCTCAACTCCTATGCCGATAGAGAATATTATACGCGATGATTCTGGCCATCCTAAATTGATAAAATTCAAAACTCAGATGCCGCATGAATTTTCTCTAAATATTATATGGGATAATTCTGCTGCTACTGAATTTAAGTATCTACTGGTATACAACACCAAATACATAAAAGAATTAGATTCTAATGGATTGACGACAGGCTTAAAACTTTATGCCGTACTTGATGACACCGATAATTGGGTTTATGGAGGTAAGGCTAAGTTTTCCGAATATACTTATGATGAAAATGGTAATTGGATAAAAAGGACTGTTACTTTATTTGATGAAAATAATATTGAAACGACTTCATATACAGAACAAAGACAAATCTCATATTATTAACCGCCTCTTTTCGCAACCGCCATATCGGGGTTCCATATTATGGGTATGGGCTATTAAAAACTACAGGGCATCCTCACGGGTGTCCTGCAGCTCAAATACACAATTATCTATAAAACAACTATTATATTTCGTAGAATCGGAATTATATAAATTCCATTGGCGCAAATTTAATAAAATTTTCCACAAATTAACACTTATTTGCGTTAATATTTGTTAACAGCCTCCCGCTTTCATTCAAAATTACGTAAATTTGCACCCACTATGATTGAGTCAATGTCTCTGCGTAATATGAAAACACTCTACGAGATTGCGGACTACGGCAATCCCGAGGAGGGACGTGACTATGTCTTCGTCAGGATCACCCCGAACAGCAACATCCCCTCGCTGCTCACTAAAGCCCTGCGCTTCAACGGGTTGATTATCACCATTGTCAAATCCGGGCGACTCTCGGCCGCCGTCAACATGGAGCGATTCGTCCTGACCGAAAACACCATGGTCATTACCGGCGCAAACTCAATCATCACCTTTGAAGACGACTCGATGCAGGACCTCGACGCCCTGGTCCTCTTCGTGGGCGACGAGTTTATCCACGACCTCAATTTCGAAATCATCGTGCTCAATAACCTCCCCATCGCCTCAAACCATTCGCCCTTCGTCAGGCTCACACCCGAGGAGACCCACCACCTGGCCACCCACCTCGAGCTCTTGGACCTCAACGCCCGCCAGAGCATCGGCGAAAACGCCAAAGTGCTCCACAAAGGAATCTCCCGCTCGCTGCTCACGGCCACGCTCTATCAGCTCATGCTCACCTCCTCGCGCCCCCGCCAGCCTTTGGAATCCGATGAAGACCAGCCCTCGGCCACCCGCCCGCGCTCGCGCCGCATGCTTTACACCCACGAGTTTGTGCGCTTGGTCAACAAATATTTCCGCACTCACCACTCAGTGCGTTTCTATGCCGACCGCCTCTGCATTTCGCCTAAATATCTGTCGCTCGTGGTCAAGGAGTGCACCGGCCGCTCCGCCGCCGAAATCATCGACGAACACCTCCTGCTCGAGGCCAAAAACCTGCTCCGCTTCTCCGGCAAAAACATCCAGCAAGTGGCCTACGACCTCAATTTCTCCAACCAATCCTCCTTCGGCAAATACTTCAAACACCTGACCGGCATCTCCCCCTCCGAATTCCAAAACACCTAAAAATGCGGAATCAATTCCGCAAAAATATTGATTTTTGTGGATTTAATTCCGCAAATTTTCGTATATTTGCGGAAAATTTCATCCCATACCTATGATCAAACGACAGCTTAAAGCCGTAATCGAACCGCAAATAGGCTCCCATAAAGTGCTCATTATCATGGGCGCTCGCCAAGTGGGCAAGTCAACTCTGCTCCGCCAAATGCTCGCCGAGCGCGATGACGTCATGTGGCTCAACGGCGATGACATTGACGTCCGCCAAATGTTTGACGACATGACCGCCACGCGAATGAAGCTCATGTTGGGCTCAAAAAAAATCCTCGTCATTGATGAAGCGCAGCGAATCAACGACATTGGCCTGCGCCTAAAGGTGATTACCGACCAAATCCCTGATGTTCAGGTTCTTGCCTCCGGAAGTTCGTCGTTTCAGTTAGCGTCGAAAGTAAGCGAAACGCTGACCGGCCGCAAACGCGAATATCAGATGTTTCCTCTCTCGTTTGTCGAGATGGTTGAACACACTGACCTGCTCACGGAGCAGCGGCTCATTCCTCATCGCCTCGTGTATGGTTACTACCCGGAAGTAGTAACCTCCCCCGGCGACGAACGCGAGATATTGCGCGAATTATCATCAAGTTACCTCTATCGCGACATCCTTCAATTAGACGGCATAAACAAGCCCGAAAAGCTCCAAAACCTCCTCCAGGCCCTCGCCCGCCAGATCGGCGACCAAATCTCCTATCGTGAGATTGGCCAGCTCGTGGGGCTCGACTCCAAAACCGTGGAACGCTACATTGACATCCTCGAAAAAAGCTACATCATCTTCCGCCTTGGAAGCTTCGCCCGCAATCTGCGCAACGAGCTGAAACAGAGCAAGAAAATCTACTTCTACGACCTCGGAATCCGCAACGCCGTAATTTCTGATTTCCGCATGGCCGAGGTGCGCGAGGATGTCGGCGCCCTCTGGGAAAACTACGTCATTGTCGAGCGCCTCAAGCAGCTCAATTATGCCCGCGACTTTGCCAATCTTCGCTTTTGGCGCTCAGTCCAACAGCATGAAATTGACCTCATTGAGGAATCTGACGGCCAAATCCGCGCCTTCGAATTCAAATGGAATCCTAAGAAAGGTAACGTCAAATGTCCTCAGGCGTTCGCCCAAGCCTACCCCGACGCCTCATTCCGCGTAATCACTCCCGAAACCTTCCCCGACTTCATCCTCCCTCAATGAGGGAAAATGGGGGGAAATTTTTGGTATACGGAAAATTTTTTGTAAATTTGGGGCATAAAATAGACTTATCATTATGAATCAGCAGGCTAATACCCCGGAGGAAGAGCGCATCATCAACGCCGCTTTCCAGGATGTCCTTCAAGGCTATCTCAACTCCAACCATCGCAAGAAAGTGGAGATCATCGAGCGCGCCTTTAAGTTTGCAAAGAATGCTCACGCGGGCGTGCGCCGACGCTCGGGCGAACCTTATATCCTTCATCCAATAGCAGTTGCGCGCATCGCCTCGCAAGAAATAGGCCTCGGCTCCACGAGCATCTGCGCCGCGCTGCTCCACGACGTGGTCGAGGACACCGACTACACCGTCGACGACATTCGAGCCCAGTTTGGCGACAAAATAGCCCAGCTCGTGGAGGGCCTCACCAAGATTTCCGGCGGCATTTTCGGCGAGCACGCGTCGGCCCAGGCCGAGAATTTCCGAAAACTCCTCCTGACGATGAACGACGACATCCGCGTCGTGCTCATCAAAATGGCTGACCGACTGCACAACATGCGCACTCTCGGCTCCATGGCCCCCAATAAGCAATACAAAATTGCCGGCGAAACGCTTTATATTTATGCCCCCTTGGCCCATCGCCTCGGCCTCTTCGCCATCAAGACCGAACTCGAGGACCTGAGCTTCAAATATGAGCACCCGGGTGCCTACAAGGAGATTTCCGACAAAATCGAGGCCACGGAGCGCGAGCGCCGAATGGTCTATCAGGATTTTGCCGGACCTATCGAGCAGAAACTCAACGAGATGGGCATCACCTACGATGCCAAATATCGCCTCAAGAGCATCTATTCCATCTGGCGCAAGATGGAAAACAAAAAAATCCCCTTTGAGGAGGTTTATGACCTTTACGCCATGCGCATAATTTTCGATTGCCCCGATCCGGCAATGGAAAAGGAACTGAGCTGGCGCATCTATTCGGCCATCACCGACATTTACAAGCTCCACCCGGACCGCACGCGCGACTGGATTTCCGTGCCCAAGGCCAACGGCTATCAGGCTCTGCATCTGACCGTTATGGGCCACGACGGCAACTGGGTGGAAATCCAGATCCGCTCCCGCCGCATGGACGACATTGCCGAGCGCGGATTTGCCGCCCACTGGAAATACAAGGACGGCGAGAGCGACGAAGAACGCGAGCTAACCCTCTGGATTCAAACCATTAAGGACATCCTTGAGAGTCCCGAGCCTAACGCCATTGACTTCCTTGACACTCTGAAGCTCAACCTCTTTGCGAGCGAAATCGTCGTATTCACCCCCAAGGGTGAGCCTATCACGCTGCCGGCCAACGCCACCGTGCTCGACCTGGCCTTCTCGCTCCACTCCGAGTTGGGCCTCCACTGCATTGCCGGCAAGGTCAACCATAAGTTAGTGCCGCTGAACTCCAAGCTCCAGAGCGGCGACCAGGTGGAAATCATCACCTCCGACTCGCAAACGCCTCAGCCTGAGTGGCTTAACTTCTTGGCCACGGCGCGCGCACGCACCCGCCTGCGTCAGGCCCTGCGCCGCGACCATCAGCCGATGATTGAAAAAGGCCGCAAACTCCTGAGCGAAGCCCTCGAAAAGGCGGGCATGGAGGAGTCAAACGAGCTGATAACCAAGATGATGGGCTATTACCACGTCAAGTCGCGCGACGACATCTACATGGGCATTGCCCGCAATGAAATCAACCCCGCAGACTCCATTGCCGCCTTCAAAAAGAAATCGCAGGGAGGCGCCGGCGCAATGTTCAAAAAGTACCTCATCGACCCGTTCATGCCCGTCAAAAAGACCTCGGCAAGAGACCGCTGGCAGGCCGACGAAGACGAAGACTTGGTAATCCCCGCAAACATCAATCTCAAAGAGACTTACGTCCTTGAAAACGACGGCAAAACCCACAATTACGTCACGGCCGACTGCTGCAACCCCCTGCCGGGCGACGACGTCATGGGATTCCTTGAAGACGACGGCACCGTCACCGTGCATTCGCTGACCTGCCCGCGCGCCGCAGTGCTCAAGGCCACTTATGGCAGCCGCATCCTCGCCACGCGCTGGGGCCGACTCTCCGGAGTGCCCAAATTCCTTGCCACGGTGCGCCTCGAAGGCATTGACCGCCGCGGAATCCTCCGCGAAATCACCGCTAAAGTCAGCACCGCCAACGGCATCGACATCCGCAGCTTCAACATCGAGGCCACCGACGAGGTCTTCTCCGGAACCCTCACCGTCAAGGTCGTCGATGCCGAGGCCGTCGACGAGCTCATTCGCGTACTCAAAGAAGTTAATGGAGTAACATCTGCCGCCCGCTTATGAAGAAATTCCCCTATTGGTCGCAGTTTTTCATCTGCCTCGCCACGATTGCCATAATCGTCTGGCTGATGCCGCGAACTTCCACGTCCACTTACATTTACGAGGTGAACCGCCCGTGGAACTACAAGCTCCTGACGGCCCCGTTTGACATCCCCGTGCACCTCGATTCGCTGAGCGTCAAAGCCGCCTGCGACTCCATTGACCGCACCTTCGTGCCCGTCTATCGCCGCAACAAGTCGGCCGAGGAGCAAATCCGCCTGCGCGCCACCCAAGCCTTGGCCGACGTGGGCGGCATCAGCACCCACACCCGCAACCGCATCGAGCAGAAGCTCCGCGACCTCTATCAGGCCGGAGTAGTCGACGAAAACACCTTCTCCGGAATCCTCACCGGCCGCCTATCATCAGTGCGCATCGCCTCGGATAACACGCTGACTGTCAAGCCCACAGCCTCCATGCGCTCCCCCCGCAAGGCCTACGAATGGCTCAAGGAGCAGCTGCCCGACGACGAAACCCACTATGCCATCGAGCAGTCAAAACTCGCCTCGCTCTTGGCCCCGAACATTGAATATGACGCCGAGACATCATCGCGCATGCGCGACGACCTCTATCGCAAGGCCTCCGCGCCCATCGGAGTGATTCAGCAGGGCGAACGCATTATCGATCAGGGAGATATCGTAACCCTGCAGCTCTACACCATCCTCAAAACCTACGAGCAAATGCACGCCGAGCGCGGCAACGGCGAAACCGGCAAGAGCATCTACGTTTGGGGCGCAAAACTCCTCTACGTGGGCCTGCTCATCGTGCTTTTCGCCTTCTTCCTCTATGGCTTCCGCCGCAAATTGTTCCGCCAGGTCAAGGTGTGTCTCTATCTGTCGCTACTCATCGTCGGATTCTCCATCTTCACCTTCCTGATCACCTCGTCATTCGCCTCGCCTACAGTCATTTACATCGTGCCCTTCGCCATGATTCCGATCATGGTCCTCGTGTTTTTCGACGGGCGCACGGCCCTCTTTACCCTCTTGGTGACCACGCTGATTTGCGCCGCCATTGCCCCCTATCCGCTCGAATTCATCTTCCTGCAATTCATTGCGGGCGTCACGGCCAACATCTCCCTGCGCGAAATGTCGCGGCGCTCCCAGCTGCTCCGCTCTGCCCTGCTCGTCTTCTTAGTCTATTCGCTTGGCTACGTGGCGCTTAACGTGATGGTTACCGGCACTTTCGCCTCCCTCTCGGCCCGAATGTTTGGCTGCTGCGCCATCAACGCCGTGCTCATCAGCTTTGCCTACGTGCTGATCTTCGTCTTCGAGCGCCTCTTCGGCTTCACGTCGCTCGTGGCCTTAGTTGAGCTCAGCGACATCAACAACCCGATTCTCAGAGAGTTATCCTCCGAATGTCCGGGCACTTTCCAGCACTCCATGGCCGTAAGTAACCTCGCCTCCGACGCCGCCGCAAAGGTCGGCGCCAACGTCCAGCTCGTCCGCGCCGGAGCCCTCTATCACGACATCGGCAAAATCAATAATCCCGCCTTTTTCACTGAAAATCAGCACGGTGTGAACCCCCACGACGCCCTTGAACCCGAGCAGAGCGCCCGCATAATCACCGGCCACGTCACCGACGGAGTCAAAAAAGCCGACAAAGCAAAGCTCCCGGCCGTGATTCGCCAGTTCATCCTCGAACACCATGGCCGCGGAACCGCCCGCTATTTCTACCTCACATGGCAGAAAAACCACCCCGGCGAGACCCCTGACCCCGCCCTCTTCTCCTATCCCGGGCCGAACCCTCAGAGCATCGAGACCTCAATCCTCATGATGGCCGACGCCGTCGAAGCCGCCTCACGCTCCCTGCGCGAATACACCCCCGAGGCAATCTCAGAGCTCGTTAATCGCATCATTGACACGCAGATAGCCGAGGGCCTCCACAGCGAATCGCCCATCTCCTTCCGCGACGTCTCCACCATTAAAGAAACCTTCATCCAGCGCCTGCGCACCATCTATCATTCGCGCGTGGCCTACCCCGACAAGAAATGACGGCCACCAGACTCACCCCGGACTTAGCGCCCGCCGACCTGACCCGCTGGCGCCTGACCCTCAAGGTCTCCCCTTCCGCCCTCTCAGCCCTGATCTTGGGCCCCGAGGGACCGGACAGAGCCGTCATTGCCCACTCCGAACCGCTTGCCGACTCAACCCTCGAGGCCCTCGAAAACGCCATTTACGACAACCCGCTGCTGCTCTCCGACTTCGAGCAGGTCAACATCTTAATCTCTACCTCTCAGCGAGTTATCATCCCCGACGAGGTTCCCGCCGACATGGACGAAGAGATAGTCCAAGCCATGCTCCCGGACTCCGACGGCCCCCGCCGGCTGCTCTCCGCGCCCCTCCCCGGCGCCGGACGCATCATTGCCGCCATCGACGCCGAAACCCTCAGCTTCCTGCGCCGCACCTTCCCCGACGGCCAATTCACCCTCGCCATGGCCGCCTTGGTCGACGCCTCAGCGCGCCTCCGGCCGGCCGACGAGCCTGTAAACGTGGCCTTTACCGAGCCCGGCGAGCTCTCAATCATCAGCTTCGACGCCGAGGGCCGACTGACGTTTGCCAACCGCTTCGAAGTGGAGGGTGCGCCCGATTGCGCCTACTTCATCCTCGCCGCCCTCGGCCCCGAGGCCGAATCGCTCAGCATCGGCGGAAATGCCGACCTCCGAAACGAAACCATTGAACAATTGCGTCTGGCCGCGCCTGACTTCGCCCCCACTCCGCTCTTCCTCCCCCCGGAAGTGGCCGAGCTGCGCCGCCACGCCCTTGACATCCCCCTCGACCTGTTTTTATGAGAATCATCCGTGGAAAATTCGGACGCCGACGCTTCGACGTCCCCTCAAACATAACCGCGCGCCCAACCACCGACTTTGCCCGCGAAAACATCTTCAACGTCCTGGAAAACCTCATGGACTTTGACGGAGCCTCCTGCATCGACCTCTTTGCCGGCACGGGAGCCATCTCCCTTGAAATGGTGAGCCGCGGCGCCGCGTCGGTCATCGCCGTGGAAAAGGCCGCCGTCCAGGCCCGATTCATCGAAAAAGTGCGCCAGCAGCTCAATTGCGCCGAGCTCAAACTCGTGCGCGGCGACGCCCTGAAATTCATCGCCTCCCCCGGCCCCGTGGCCGACCTTATTTTTGCCGACCCTCCTTACGACATGGAGAATTTCGAAGACGTGGTCCCCGCAATTCTCTCCTCGCCCCGCTGCGGCGAGGACACCCTCGTGGTGGTCGAACATGGCAAGACCCGCAATTATTCCGCCCTCCCCGCCTTCCTTGAACATCGCGCCTACGGCTCGGTCAACTTCTCCATTTTCCGCAAAAACCACGCCCAAGAGTGAAAATCCTGATTGTCAGCAAGATGTTCTATCATCGCGGCGGGGCCGAGGTCGTGGCCATCGC
>CAZLMV010000059.1:0-11488 GCA_964560625.1 uncultured Bacteroides sp.
AGGACGCAAGATTTTCATTCTTGAAAGAGGAGTTCGACTCTCCTATGGGCTACCAGGCGCATTTCACACCCTCGTGAATGCGCCTTTACTTTTTCCCCTCCCTTTCCTCCTCTCCCTCATGCACTTAACCCTCCTGTTAATGCTCCTCAACCCCTCTCCCCCCATGCACTTAACCCTCCAGTTAATGCTCCTCAACCCCTCTCGACCCCCATGCAACGAACCCTCCGCCTCATCCCCCTAAAGCTAATCCCTCACTCGGACCGCACGGCCATACTCGCCGCATATTCTCGCGAACTCGGCCGAGTCAGCTTCGCCGTAAACTCCGGCGCCGGACCCGCCGCCGCCCGCCGCCGCGCACTCCTCATGCCCCTAAACCCCATTGAAGTGGTCTCCTCAGCCCGCCCCGGCCGCGAACTCCTTACCATGCGCGAACCCCGCGCACTCATGCCCCTCCACCACATCATCTCCTCCCCTGAGCGCTCAGCCGTTGCCCTCTTCATGGCCGAAGTCCTCGAGCGCGTACTTCGCCAGTCGGACCCTGAGCCACTGATGTTTGACTTCATTTTTGACGCCATCGCCCGACTCAATTCCCCCCAAACATCGCCCGCCAACTTCCACCTTTGCTTCCTCATCCGCCTTGCCGACATGCTCGGCATCGCCCCCGACCCCGCCGACTTCCGCCCCGGCATGACCTTCGACCTCGCCGACGGAATCTTCCGCCTCTCCGCACCCCTCCACGGCCAATACCTCACCCCCGCCCAGTCCTCCATCGCCGCCAAACTCCTCAGAATCAATTGGCTAAACCAATCCGCCTACCGCCTCTCCCGCTCCGACCGCAACCAAATCCTCACCCAAATCCTCGCCTACTACTCCCTCCACCTCACCGACCTCTCCACCCTCCGCTCCCCCGCCATCCTCCACTCCCTCTTCTAATCCCCCCACAAAAAAAGCCCGCTCATCGCGGGCTTTTCTAATTGCTCAAATTGCTCAAATTGTTCCAATTACTTGAGGCGAATCAGGGTGTTGGCGCGGATGTAGAGGCGGCCGGGGGTGGGGTGGGTTACGCGGCGCCCTTGCAGGTCGTAGATGGCGGCGTCGGTCTGCTCGCCGGCGGTCACGGACTCGATGGAGGTCGTGGTTTCGACGTGGGCGAAGGCCACGCGCTCTTTGAGGGCGTTGTCATACATCAGCGCGGCGGAATAATTGCCATAATCCAAGTCGCCAAGGTCGATTTCCACGGTGATATCCTTGCTCTCGCCGGCGCTAAGATACAGATCTACATCGCGATACGTCGCTATGCGGTTGCCGCTATCAAGGATATAAAGGCGGATGTCTTTGTCGTAATAACCTTCGGTGCAGGTCACCTTCCAGGTGAACTTGGCCGTGTTGTTGACAATGCCGTCAAAGCTGAAGTCAGTAACTTCGATTTTGTTGTTCAAAGGCATGTCAGCCAAGGTGATAGCCACGGGGTCGCAGATGGCCGATTGCGACTGCTGGCTAAAGAAATACAGGCGGTATTTTCCGGGGGTCAGTGTTTCGCCATTAGCAGCCGTCAGCGAACCTACGTATTCAAAGCTCTTTGACTCGTCGCCGGCCAATTGCACGGGCGTTTGTGAGCCCCAGCCTATTTCGTCGTTAGAGTCGCTTTTGATGATGATAGGATACATGCTGCCGAGGTATTCCGTTGACGTATTGTTAGTTAGCGTCATCGTTAGGGCGAAGGTCGAGCCGATGTAGATGGTTTTGTCCTCGGGCAGGTCAGTGATGGTGAATCCCGGCTTGCTTTCAGCCACGAATGAGGCTTTGGAGTTGGCAATGGTGGCGGTAAGCTCGCTGTTCATCGACAGCGGGAACTGCACGCGCTGCCAATCTCCGCCGGGCGCTTTGAAGACCGGGCGCACCGTGTAAGTGCCTTCTGCCATGGTAGTTGGGATGAGTGCGTAGAGCGAGCCGTAGCCCTCGCCCGGTTTGAGCTCGGGAGTGGTTTGGCATTTCACGTAAGTCGGTTCAGTGCGAACTACGGGGGTAAATTCGAGGTCAATTTCGCTGCCTGCGGGGATGTTGAGCGCGCCAACATTATACATTGCGGAGTTGATAATGGCATAACCGCCTAACTGAACGGTTTCAGATTTCATCTGGAAATCATTGTCGGCGCCCAACATGTAGACCGGTTTGGAGCCTTCCACCGGGGGCTGCACGCCCAAGCAGACGCTCTGCCCCATGTTGTAGCCGCCGGCAAATCCGCCGATACCTTGTGAGCCGGGATTGAGCGCATCGAGCTTGAAATAGCCGTCGCTCATGCCGCCCCAACCCCAGTTGAAGTGGAAAAAGCCGTCGGAGGAATAGCCGTCGCACACGAACTGGTGGCCGCCGGCGTTACTTGCGCCGCCGTAAATTACCGGGCGACCTGCGGCCAAGTCGGCATAGATAAGGTCTTCCCAATCAGTTAGTTCGTAATAATCGCGCTGAGGCTGGGTAATTCCCTTGTCATAGTCAAAATAATTAATCAGCGCGCCGCCAATTCTGATAGCATAAGCGCCCGAGCCTTGGGTTGAGTAATCCATATTAACAGAATAACCCGCGGCCTTCATCAGGGTGGCTACGGCCGCATCTTGCGCAGCGGTTGAGGTATTATAGGAGTCAAGCATGTTTTCCCAGTCGAAAGTGGTCGCGCTGAAATCCATGCTCAGGCTCGTGCCGTTCCAGCTGTAAGTGATTGACCCTTGGCCTTTTGCGGGGTAGTTATAATACTTCATCACTTGCGCCATGGCCGTAGCGACGCAGCCGGTGTAGCAATTACGACCATTTTCCATCGGGCAGAGGTTATAATAGGGGGCGTCTTGGTTCCAGGTGGTTTTGAGGAGGGGGGCGATGGCGGCGCGTTCCGGGGCGTCAATTTCGTCGGATTGGGTGGAGATGCCGGCGGCAGAGGCGGCGGCGATTTGCGCGGAATAGGTTGAGAGCCACCACTTTAAGGCGGGGATTTCTTCGGGGGCGAACTCCGTGGCGTCGGCGTAGGCCAAGAGGGGCGTGGCCACGTCATCGGCCGGGAGAATCATGAATCCTTCGCCGGTGCTAAACACGTAGAGCTCAGGCAGTTGGGCGATGAGTTGCGGGGTCTTTGTGGCGCTTCGGCCGATGATTTTGCGGGCGCCGGCATTGGATTGCACTCGCGCAAGGGCCTGCGCCGGGGTCAGCTCGGCCGCCGTGGCCGCGCCGATGCCCACGAGGGCTGCGAGCACTGATGTGATGGTTTTCTTCATGGTGAACGTGAGGGGGGATAAGTGATTGTTTTAGTGGCGAATACGTTTGCGGGCGGCGTCGAGCCTCAGCAAGATAAACAGCAGGATGGTGAAGCCCCAGAGCGAGGAGCCGCCATAGCTGAAAAAGGGCAGCGGAATGCCGATGACGGGGCAGAGCCCGATGACCATGCCGACGTTAATACACAGGTGGAAAATGAAATACGACGCCACGCAGTAGGCGTAGACGCGGCTAAACGTGGCCGGCTGACGCTCCGCAATGTGGATAATCCGCAGAATCAGTATCAGGAAGAGGAGAATCACCGAAGTGGTGCCGACGAAGCCTTTTTCCTCGCCTATCGTGCAGAAAATGAAGTCGGTATGCTGCTCGGGCACGTATTTGAGCTTGGTCTGAGTGCCGTTGAGGAAGCCTTTGCCGTGGATGCCGCCCGAGCCGATGGCGATCTTCGACTGATTGACGTTATAGCCGGCGCCGCGCGGGTCGGCCTTGATGCCGAACGACACGAGGATGCGGTTTTGCTGGTGGGGCTGCAGGTGGTCAAAAAGCATGTTGACCGAAAAGCTGAACGCAATGGCCCCCACGGCAAACACCGCGCAGACATAGAGCTTCGGCAAATGATTGCGCAACCCGTTGAGCGTCATGTAGATAGCCGCCGCGATGATGACGCCGATAAAGATCCAAAACCAAGGCAGATGCACGCCCAAGGCATTCAGCCCGAAGGCCAACCCTACCAAGGCGCCGAAGCCGAGGAAAAGGTTGCGCATCACCTCAAACGACCGCGCATAGATCCCTGCCATGACCGTGGCCGTAAGCATCGTCAGGATGCTCACGATGAATTGCCCCTTGGCCATGCCCAAAAGCATTGGGTCAGTGTATTTTACGGCTACGACGAAGATCACCACCGCCGCAAGCGCCGCCAAGAGAATCAACCCGCTCATCCCCTCGCGATAAAGCACGAAGAACAGTGCCAAATAAACCAGCGCCGACCCCGTCTCTTTCTGCAAGATAATCAGCAAGATAGGCACCACGATGATGCCCACGGCCTTGAAAAAGTTTGACACCGGCTGAGTGAGCTTAAACCCGTAGGACGACAGCAGGCGCGCAAGGCATAGAGCCGTGGTGCACTTGGCAAACTCCGCCGGCTGCATGCTCACGGGGCCGAATTTTAGCCATGAGTGCGAGCCCTTGGTGTCAGGCGCGATGAATATCGTCACCGCCAAGAGCACAAGCATCAGTATATAAGCCGGATAGGCGTAAGTTTCATATATCCGATAGTCGCTCAGCAGGATGATCAGCGCAAGCACCAAAGCTAAGCCGATCCAGCGAAACTGCTTCCCGGAAAACTCATTGAAGGAGAAAATTGACGCATGGTCAAAGTCATAACTCGCCGCATAGATGCTCACCGCACCGAGCACTACCAACAGCAGGTAGAGCCCGATGGTCAGCCAGTCTAACGAGCGAAAGACCGAATCGTTGGCGTTATTGCTTGGGCTTAGATTTGATGACACGATTTCCGAGGGTGTTGCCGTTCAACATGTTGGTTTCTATATACTTACGCGCGGGCGAGATTTCGCCGTTCAAGTATTTTTCAATGATCAATGACCCGATGGGCACGCCGAAAGTGGCGCCGAAGCCGCCGTTTTCCACGTAGACCGCCACGGCAATCTCCGGGTCCTCATAAGGCGCAAAGCCGATGAACGCCGAATGGTCCTTGCCGTGAGGGTTTTGGGCAGTACCTGTCTTGCCTGCCACCTGAATATCAGGGAGATTCGCCGTGCGACACGTGCCGCCCGTGACGGCCATCCTCATCCCTTCGGCCACGGCCTCAAACCATCGTTTTTCAATGTCGGGCGTCCTGACGTCGAGCAGTCCGGCCGGCATGATCGTGTCCTCAATCGCCTTGACCGCGTGGGGCGTGATGAAGTGCCCGCGGTTGGCAATGGTGGCGCAAAGATTGGCCATTTGCAGCGGCGTGGCAAGGATTTCGCCCTGGCCGATGGACACGGAGATGATGGTGTTGGCGCTCCAGCGGCCCTCGCCGTAGAATTTATTGTAGAACTTCTCGTTGGGGATGAAGCCGCGCCCTTCGTTGGGCAGGTCCACGCCTAATTTGTAGCCATAACCGAGTTTGACGAGGTGGTTCTTCCAGATTTCAAAGGCGTTAGCGCTGGTGCCATACTTCGAATGGCGGTCAATCATGTTCTTGAAACCCCAGCAAAAAAAGGCGTTGCAGGAGGTCTGCAGGGCCGGTTTGACGGGAATCGGCGAGCCGTGGCCGTGGCAGCCCACTCGCAGGCCGCCGTTGATGTAGCCGCGATAGCAGGGGTAGGCTGTGTTCAGGTCGATGATCCCCTCCTGGAGCAAAATCAGCGCCTGACCCGGCTTGAAAGTCGAGCCGGGAGGGTAGGCGCCCATCAGTGCGCGGTCAAAGAGCGGACGGTCGTCGTTGGCCACCAAGGCATGGTAATTTTTCCCTCGGTCGCGGCCTATCAGCAGGGTCGGATCATAGGTCGGCGACGACACCATGCAGAGTATTTCGCCCGTCTTTGGCTCGATGGCCACCACGGCGCCTATCTTGTTGACCATCAGGCTCTCGGCATACTGCTGGAGCTTGATGTCGATGCTCAGCGTCAGGTTTCTGCCCGAGCGCGGAGCAATGTCCATGGCGCCGTCCTCAAATCGACCCTGGATGCGCCCGTAAGCGTCGCGCATCAGGATTTCCACGCCTTTTTCGCCGCGCAGATATGGCTCATAGCTCTTCTCCACGCCAAGGTCGCCCGTGTAATCGCCGGGGATGTAATACGGGTCATTGTCAATGTCCGTCTGGTTCACCTCGCGGATGTTGCCAAGGATATTGGCCGCCGTCTGGAAGTTATATTGGCGCAGGATGCGTTTCTGAGTGTAAAAGCCCGGATAGCGGTAAAGTTTCTCCTGCAGGCGCCCGTAATCGCTCGCCGACAGATGTGACATAAACCGCTGCGGCGTGTAGACCGAATAGCCCGGCTGGCGCTTCATCTCGGCGATGCGCGCGTCAAACTGCTCGCGCGTGATGCCGATGGTTTTGCAGAAATCAAGCGTGTCGATGCCCTTCATGTCGCGCGGAATCATCATCACGTCGTAGGCCGGCTGATTGTAAACCACCAACTCGCCGTTGCGGTCATACATCAGCCCGCGGCTCGGATACTGAATCTTACGCAAAAAAGCGTTATTCTCCGCAAAAACCTTATATTTATCCTCGGCCACCTGAAGCGAAAACAGGCGCCCGATATAAATCAACGCAATGACGATGATGAACCCCGCCACCACGTATTTCCTCTTCTCGAGATTATAATCCTTTCTCACTTTGCGGCAGAAAACTGAGAGCGTGAAAAAATAAAGTCCGTAATCAGGATTATGGACGCCGTGAGCCATGTTGACTCAACGGCCCGCTCAACCATCAGCAGAGGATGGCAAAACGAGAACGACTCAATCAAAGTCACCATGACGCAATAGAGCAGCGACATCGTCACATCATACTTTGCAAACACACCCCAGCCCAAGGTCGAGATGCCCGGCACGCGATGGATCACGTCGTCCTCCCTCGGCACGTAAAGCCGCAAAACCGTGTGGCGGCAACCGCCCAAACACGTGCAAGCCAACGAGTTCATGCCCGGAGTGTCAGAAAACACGTCAACACAAAAGCCGATCAAAAACGACAGGAAAATCACCTTCGAAGAGCTCGTGTTCATCGGCAACTTGATGATAAAATATATAAACAGGAAGGCCACTGCCGCCGAAAACAGCACCAACCGATTGAAGATGACGGCCTGCAACAAGACCATCACCACAAACATTACCGAAAATTGTAAAAAAGTCTTTGACATAATATTAATGTGCAAATTTACAAAAAATTCCCGACATTCCCATCACCTCCCCCCCAAAAAAATTCCCCCACCTCAAAAACCCGAACCAAAATCCCTCAAAAACCCGAAACGATTTGCCTCAAAAACCCGAAACAAAACCCCTCAAAAACCCGAAACGGCTTGCATTTCTCAGATTTTATTCGTAACTTTGCGCCATCAAAACAGCTTAAAGATGAAGTATTTACAACGTATTGCCGACAATGAACTCCGCAAGCGCCTCAGCTACATGGGAGCAGTGCTGATTGAGGGTCCAAAATGGTGTGGAAAAACCACCACTGCAGAGCAGCAAGCCAAGAGTGTCATAAAACTCCAAGACCCTGACATGGCCGAAGCCTATCTGGCCACAGCTCAGTTGCGCCCCTCAAACCTTCTGATGGGCGCAACTCCCAGATTGATTGACGAATGGCAAGATGCTCCGCGCATTTGGGATGCCGTGCGTAGCATGGTCGACGAGCGCGGCGGCGAGCCCGGCCAGTTCATCCTGACCGGCAGCAACGCCGTCAACGAAGAAAACATTCGCCATAGCGGCACGGGGCGCATCTCTCGCATGAAAATGTATCCCATGAGCCTCTATGAGTCTCGCGAGTCAAACGGACGGATTTCGCTGATGGAACTTTTTGATAATCCGATGCTTGAAATTGACGGTGTAATGTCTGATATGGATGTTAATGACCTGATTCGAGCGGCCTGTCGAGGCGGCTGGCCAGCCGCCTTGCGCCTTGCCAACTCCGCTGAAGGCTATCGAATTGCGCGCGATTATGTGGATGGCGTGGCCGAATCAGACGTCACGCGCATTGACGGTGTCAGGCGCGACCCGACGCTGACTCGATCCATCATTCGTTCATATGCACGAAATCTATCCACTCTCGCCAAGAAAACAAACATCCTGAAAGATGTCGTGGCCATGACCGGCGGATGCTCGGACCGCACGTTCGATGACTATGTTGCCGCTCTGACTAAACTATTTGTAATTCAGGATATTAATGCTTGGTCTCCGGCCGTCAGATCTGCCACGGTCATTCGTCGATCTCCCAAGCGCGGACTCGTGGACCCCTCAATTGCCGCGGCTGCCTTGGGCCTTTCGCCCCAATTCCTTGAAATGGACCTCAAAACCTTCGGTTTCATCTTTGAATGTATGGCCATTCGTGACCTAAGAGCCTATTCACAAGCATTTTCCGGCGAAATTTCTTATTATCACGACCGCTATGACCTGGAAGTTGACGCCGTGCTCCACTTAGAAGACGGCCGTTACGCCCTGATAGAATTCAAACTCGGCAGCGACGAAATCGAATTAGGCGCCAAACACCTCCTCGAAGTCCGCGACTTGGTCCGCAAATACAACGCTAAAGAAACCCAGCTAAAACTCCGCGAACCCGACCTCCTGATCATCATCACCGGCGGCAAAATAGCCTACCGCCGCCCCGACAACGTCCTAATCATCCCCCTCGCCACCCTCAAAAACTAACCATTTGGCCGATGATGGGGGTTTGCGGTCAGATGAATTCTTCTTCGGTAGGGTCCGGGGATTGGGGTTGTTGAGGATTGTTATAGAAGCGGCGGTGGAAGTAGGGGCAGCCAATGCGGTGGTTGGAGCAGCGGAACCTTTCAAAGCGGTTACCATTGTTGGCTATTCCATCGCCGAGGTACTCTACTCTGCCATCGTTACACGTGGGACATGTGACTTCTTCTGTCGGCCTTAGATTGGGGAGTTCGTTGAGGAATGGTGACGGCGTGTCAGAATAGTAAAGGATGTAGATTCTTTTTTTTGCGCGAGTTAGAGCCACGTAAAACAAGCGGCGCTCTTCAGCGTTTTCAAACTGGTCAGCGTCAGAAAGTAGATATGAAAGAATCGGGTCGTCTTCGACCAGCGATGGAAATCCATATACTCCTGAATTACAATTAATTAAAATGATATTATCGGCCTCCAAGCCCTTAGATCGGTGAGCGGATAGATATTGCAGATTGCGTCCGTCGGCATTGATGAGAACCGGACTGGCATTGGTGTTAATTCTGGGGTCGATGGCATGGACGTCGTAGTTATATCTGCCGAGCACTAAGACGCTTTCGTCTTGCGGAATTTGCCGGCAAACTTGGAGGAATTTGTCGCGTAGGTGGTGCTCGCGTTCAGTTCCGCACTCGATTAATTGGACTCGTGTGGGCGGTTCGGGTTGATGTGGAATAATGGTTCGGCGCGTCTGCTCCGGGTTTTGCATTATGAAGTTTGACGATATGCTCAACAGCGGGTCACGAAGACGATAAGTGTTTTGTATTGAGCATCTTTCCGTTGCGCCAAAGAATTCCTCAAAGCGGTAAAAAAGGTTGATATCGCTTCCGCCAAAACGGTAGATTGACTGCCAGTCATCGCCAACGCAGAAGAGCTTTGTCAGGGGGCGCTGTCGGCGCAACGCTTGCAAGAGACTAAATCGATCTTTGGAAATGTCCTGAAATTCGTCAACCAAGATATGACTGTAATTGGCAATGTATTGGCCTGTGCGACAGTAATTTGCCGCTTTATTGATTGCGTCAACAAAATCTATTTCGTGTCGGCGACTTAATTCATTTTGATACGCCTCAAGGAGCGGGAGCACAAGATTATTAATGATGTAAATAGAGCGCCGATCGCTACGCTGTTCTGCTTGATTTATAATCTGTTGGATGTTGATATCGTTAGACTTATAGATGGCGATAAATTGCTCCATGAGGTTAGCAACAGCAGCCGCTTTCCTGTCAATGTTAATCATTAGAGGATAGCACTCAGCCTTTGAGCGCTCATGAATCGGTACATTGGCTGACTGGAGTTGTTGGATGAGAACTTCGCGGATGTTGTGGGCGTAAAAATCAGCGCTTCGCGTCTCTATAAGAATCGTATTGTGAGCGGCATGGGTGGCTCGTTTCCACTGGATTCCTTCATTATATCTTCGATTTTGTCGCTCGTAATTTCTTCCAGGGTCACTTTCGGCAAACCACTGAGGGACATTGCCTTGGGCATTAATGGCAAAGTGCTCGAGGTAAACTCGTCTGATTTGTGTGCTCAGATTTCCGGTTTCCGGGTCAATGAAGTTCTCGGGGATAAGGAGAGTAAAATCAGGACGATATTGGCTATAGTTTCCATGAACCCCCATGTTGGTATCATAAGGGTATGGCTCTTCATAAAGGAAGTCTATGCCTAATTCGGTCAGTAGAATGCAGAGTCGCTTTTCTTCTTCGCTTTTGGTATAAATAAGTCTCCCTCGCGCGTCGGTAAAGGGAGCGAGGATACCATATTTTTTGCGGTTGACGATGAAGTCTTGAGTGGTTTGATAGTCGTGGCTCAATCCGGCGCGTGATTGCTGACGCGTCAAGTAGTTATAGACGTGTTCTTTATATTCGTCGTTGGTGTTAACGAGTTCGTTAAATGTGATGCGAATCAGCGCATTATTGCAAATACTCGGGCGGCGACCTTCAACTGCGGTTATTATATCAATAGCTAATTTGTGGAAGGTGGAGCAATTAACGTCATGGTTGTCGTTGATTCTTTGGTGTAGTTCATTGGCGGCACTTCTTGTATAGCTAAGGGCGATAATTTTTTCCGGGTCAATGCCCTTTTGCTCAATAAGGTAGTTTAATTTACCTGTGATAGTGGTAGTTTTGCCACTTCCGGCTCCGCTGATAATCAGCGTGTTGTCTTCTTCTTTTACTATCGCCTCGCGCTGCTGAGGGTCAAGGGGATAGCCGACAGTCTGATCGAAAAATTCTTGATTGCGTTCAAGTTCTTCTCTGACATAGTTTTGGTTGTGTTCCTGCCGGCGGTGTTCAAAGTGGCGGAGAGTATCGGCTATCGTAGCGACGCAGCTGACGGTAAAGTATTCTTTATAAAGGGGATAGAGACGGTTAAGTTGTTTAATTTGAGCCTGATTATCGCTAAGGATGTTTTGCATTTCAGAGTGGGTAAAGTAGTGATATGCAAAGCATTCGTTCAGTTGTCTCTCAAAGACAATTGCCCACTCCTCAGTGGCAATAATTTCGGCGTGGAGTCGGTTGTTTTCTTCGTGAATGTCACGATAGGTCCTAAAAAAGGTTTCAGGCTCGTTTAATTTATGAATTATTGAGCCGAGATATTTATGAAAAAGATGTACAGAGGCCGCAGTTTTGGCCCATTTCTTAGTGAATTGTTTGAGTTCTTGAGCTGATGATTCCCTGCCGGGGTTCGAGAAGCGATGAAATTCTGTATTGGCACGCCGAGTTTGCTCTGTTAAGGAAGATACGTTATACGATATAATTCCGCAAACGACAATGACAGAGGAAATTATAATAAATCCAATCATTTATTTGGTGCGGGAGAGGAT
>CAZLMV010000060.1:0-11398 GCA_964560625.1 uncultured Bacteroides sp.
AATTTATGGGCGATGTGAGTAGTGTGATACACGCTTTCCAGGCGTGCCTCTTCAACCACTCGAGCACCACTCCGGTTGTTAATGGTTGGTGGCGGTTTGCGGGTGCAAAATTAGGGGATTTTTTTGACATTTTGGCAGTTTTTCGTGTTAAGATTTGTTAATGGCATGCTTTTTGCAACTTTCTTGACTGAATTTTCGTTAACTTTGCAGATATTTATTGCTAATTTTTAAGATTTTGGAAAAGGATCTCAATCAATTGATCATAGAGGGCATTCAGGAGCGCAAGGGCCGCGGAATTGTCCATATCGACTTGAAGGACGTGGCTGATAGTGCCGCGGCCGATTTCTTCGTGTGCGAGGGCACGTCGGCCACTCATGTGGCGTCAATCGCCGATGCCGTGCGCGACTATCTGCTTGAAAACGGGCGCATTAAGCCGTATAATTACGACGGCTATGAGACGTCGCGTTGGATCGTCTTGGACTATGGTTCGGCCCTGGTCCATATCTTCGTGCCCGATGAGCGCCGGCGCTATAATCTCGAGGAGCTTTGGAGCGACGGCAAAATCACCGAAATCCCTGATTTAGACTGACCCCGCATATGGCTTTATTTGATTTCAATAAGGATAAGAAGCCGGAGGGCGCCAAGAAGCCGTCCGGGGGCCCGAAGTTCGGGTTCAATTTGATGTGGATGTATGTGATCATCGCGTCGTTTCTCTTCGCCGTTTATTATTTTGATAACAATAGCTTAGTCAAGCAGTTAGACTCGATTGACCGCTTTGAGGAGTTGGTCAAGACGGGCGGAGTGGAGAAAATCACCATTTATCGCAACAAGAAGGAGGCCGAGGGCGAACTGAGCAAGAGCGCCACCAAGGAGGTCTTCACGGCTCAGGAGGTGCAAGCCGCGCCTGACGCTCAGGGCAAGGTTGAGGTTAAGTATGGTGACACTCAATCGTTTGAAAAGAAAATCGACGCCTGGAAGCAGGAGGGTTGGTTCAAGGGCTCCGTCAGCTATGAGGATGCCTCGGATTATTCCCACCTTTTCTGGACCTTCGGGCCTATCATTCTGTTAGTTGCGCTGTGGTTTTTCATGTTTCGCAAGATGGGCCGGGGCGACGGCGGCGGAGTCTTCTCCGTGGGCAAGAGCAAGGCCCAGATGTTTGACAAAAACTCTGAAAATCGCGTTACGTTCCAAGACGTTGCCGGCCTGAGCGAGGCCAAGACGGAGATTGAGGAAATCGTCGAATTCCTCAAGAATCCGAAGCGCTACACTGACCTTGGCGGCAAGATCCCCAAGGGCGCGCTGCTCGTGGGCCCTCCCGGCACGGGTAAAACCATGCTGGCCAAGGCCGTAGCGGGCGAAGCCAACGTGCCGTTCTTCTCCATGAGCGGCTCTGACTTCGTCGAAATGTTTGTCGGCGTGGGCGCCAGCCGCGTGCGCGACCTCTTCCGCCAGGCCAAGGACAAAGCCCCCTGCATCGTGTTTATCGACGAGATTGACGCCGTGGGTCGCGCCCGAGGCAAAAACGCCAACATGGGCAGCAACGACGAGCGCGAAAACACTCTCAATCAGCTCCTTACCGAAATGGACGGCTTCGGCTCCAATAGCGGCGTCATCATCCTTGCCGCAACTAACCGCGCCGACATCCTCGACAAGGCCCTGCTCCGCGCCGGCCGCTTTGACCGCCAGATCTACGTCGACCTCCCCGACCTCAACGACCGCGTGGCCATCTTCAACGTCCACCTGCGCAACAAAAAAGTCGTCGAAGGTCTTGACGTTGAGCTCCTTGCGCGCCAAACGCCAGGATTCTCGGGCGCCGACATTGCCAACGTCTGCAACGAAGCCGCCCTCATTGCCGCACGCAATAATAAAAAGGCCATCGATAAGCAAGACTTCATCGACGCCGTTGACCGCATCATCGGAGGCCTCGAAAAGAAATCCAAAGTGCTGACCGACAGCGAAAAACACGCCATTGCCATCCACGAAGCCGGCCACGCCACCATCTCCTGGCATCTCCAATATGCCAACCCCCTGATCAAGGTCACCATCGTGCCCCGCGGCAAGGCCTTAGGCGCCGCCTGGTATCTCCCCGAAGAACGCCAAATCGTGCCCTCCCAGGCCATTCTCGACGAAATTTGCGCCACCCTCGGCGGCCGCGCTGCCGAAGAACTCTTCCTTGGCCACATCTCCACCGGCGCCGCCAACGACCTCGAAAAAGTCACCAAACAAGCCTACGCCATGGTAGTCTACTACGGCATGAGCGCCGACATCCCCAACATCAGCTACTACGACTCCACGGGCCAATCCTACGGATTCACAAAGCCTTACAGCGAAGAACGCGCCAAGAAAATCGACGACGAAGTCTCCCGCATCATCGCCGAACAATATGACCGCGCCAAGCAAATCCTCCGCCAATACGCCGAAGGCCACGCCAAGCTCGCCGACGTGCTCCTGACCCGCGAAGTAATCTTCACCGCCGACGTCGAAGAAATCTTCGGCCCCCGCCCCTGGACCTCCCGCACCGAAGAAATCCTCGCCTCAAACACCACCCCCACCGACCCCACCCCGCCCCCATTCTCCGGCTCCGCCGAAGAAAATACATAAAAAATACAAAGTAAATAATACAAAATACAAAGTAACGCATGCGCACCCCGCTCCTCCCCCGCGGAGTGCGCATGTCCCATAACTCCAATTACTCAAATTGCTCAAATTACTCCAATCCCCCGCCTACTACGCCGGCTACCAATCCGGCCACACCTTCAACCTCGACCACGACTAACAGGGAGGCACCCGCCCTCGGGTGCTCAGCGCGCAACAAATCAGCCGCCGGAGGGCGGCTCCTCCCACAAATCCCTTGGGCCCTACATCATATATATTCTGTAGCACCCTCAACCCGGCAATAACGCAATATGTAGGGTCGCGGCATGCCGCGGCCTACGGTCTGGTCGGGAATCAATCAAACGCATTTTGCGGATAGGCCGCGGCATGCCGCGACCCTACTGCCCTTCCATTATTTGCGGGGGAATGGGGTGTTAAATGCGGAGGTTAGAGGAGGAGGATTAGGTTGAGGGTGAGGGAGAGGAGGGTGATGATGGGCCAGATGATGCAGAAGATTAGGACGTTGATTTGGGTGTAGGTTAGGTTTACTTTTTCGCCGCAGTAGAGGAGCCACTGGACGCAGAGATTAAACATGGTTTTAGGGAGAGGCCGCACATAGTAGGTGTCCCAGACCTTATTAAACATGGTTTTGGAGCACATGCATAAAGGGAGAAGGAAGAATAGTTCCAGTCCCTTGTATAACAAATATAAGATTTTCATTAGTTATTTTCGGGGGTGGTTTCTGAGGTGGCGGTAGGTTAGGAGGGCGAGGATGAGACCGGGGCAGAAGGAGAGGAGGCAGAGGAGGGCGAGGCTTTGCCAGCTGTCGATGACGAAGGCGCCGTAGGTGATTGAGCAGAAGATGGTTATAGCGGCGAAGTAGGCAAGGAAACCGCCTATCAGACAGAGGATTAGTGATGGTTTTTTGTCGGGGGAGGCCATGGGGATCAGGAGCCGAAGGCGAGTTTGGTGCGGAGGGTGTGGATGAAGTTGGCGGAGAGGGGTTCGACGAGGCGCAGGGGGAAGGGGGCGCGGGTGATTTGTACGCGGGAGCCGACGGGGATGTTGAGCAGGCGGGAGTCGAGTGAGAGGAGGCATCCGTCGGCGCGGGAGTCGGCTTGGAGGGAGACGCAGGTGTCGGCGCCGACCACTAAGGGGCGCATGGCCAGGGCGTGGGGGGCCACAGGGGAGATGACCATGACGGGGGCGGTGGGTTCGATGATGGGGCCGCCGGCGCTAAGATTGTAGCCCGTGGAGCCGGTGGGAGTGCTAACAATCAGTCCGTCACCGCGATACGTGGTCAAATCGTGGCCATCCAAGCGGGCGCTGACGGAGATCATCGAGGCGGTGTCT
The DNA here is from genome assembly GCA_964560625.1 of uncultured Bacteroides sp. Taxonomy (GTDB): domain Bacteria; phylum Bacteroidota; class Bacteroidia; order Bacteroidales; family Muribaculaceae; genus UBA3263. Next base: position 3,949 of record CAZLMV010000060.1, read on the forward strand.
TTGCGGAGCAGGGCCACTTCATTGACGGCAAAGGGGACAAAGTCGGCGGGCAGGGGCGCGGAGGTCTCCACGCGGAGCATCATGCGCTCTTCAACTCTCAGTGAATCAACGTCTATGGCCAAAAAAGACTCGGGGGTGAATCCGGCAAGATAGCCAAGATGGCCGGCGTTGATGCCGAGAATGGGGACCAGCGAGGGGGCGGCCCATTGGGCGGTGCGCAGGAAGGTGCCGTCGCCGCCAATGCTGATTGCGAGGTCGGCAACGATTGATTCTGAGGGAGTTACGGCGAAAGCCGACTCGGGCAGCACGGGGCGCAGCCGGTCAAAGCAATGGGCCGAGACGCCGATGGGGTCGCCGGCAGCGAGGGCAATGATTCGGGCCATGACCTCGGGGGCGGAGGCGAGCTTGTCGAAATGATGGCGCGAGGCGTGGAGAAAAATCTTCATCAGAGGTTCAGAATATGGAGCAATTCGGCGGCGCGGGAGCGTAAGTTTTCGTCCATAGGGCTCTCAGCGTCAGCCGGTTCGGGGAATGATCGGGAGCTGACGGTTTCGAAGCCGTAACGGGCCAGGGAGCGGATTGTGGGGTCGGAATGGCGCAGGGAGGTGCGCAATTCAATGGTCATGCGTCCGTCGTCGCGCACGGTGCCGGTGACGTTCATGTTCACCAAGTGAGCGTTCGAATCCTCCACGGCTCGGGCCAGTGTGGAGGCGCTGAAATCTGACGGATGGCACACGACGGTGAGCACCGTAGATTCCTCTCTCGGGGGCATCAAACGGAGCAATTCGGGCAGTTCCGAGGCCTGAAAAGGCTTATTTTCGGTTAAAATGTCAATTCCTTTGGTCAATTTCTTTCCTTTCTCAATAATTTGCGCTAAATTTGTAGTGCTCTTTCTGAAGAGATAACAAATAGCGTGCCACGTTTGATTAATGGCCAATGCAAAGTTATAAAAAATTTTTCTAACTCACAAATGACTACGCTCAGCGTAAATATCAACAAAATTGCCACCCTGCGCAATGCGCGCGGCGAAAACAATCCTGACGTGATTCAGGTGGCCTTGGATTGCGAGCGCTTCGGCGCGCAGGGCATCACGGTTCATCCGCGTCCGGATGAGCGCCACATCACGCGCAATGACGTGATGCGTCTGCGGCCGATGCTTCACACGGAGTTTAACATTGAGGGCTATCCCTCGAAGGAGTTCATGGAGTTGGTGCTTCGCATCAAGCCGGCGCAGGTCACTTTGGTGCCTGACGCGCCGGATGCCATCACCTCGTCGGCCGGCTGGAACGTGCTGAATAACATGGAGTTACTGACCGACTTGGTTGACCGCCTGCATGAGGCGGGGATCCGCTCGTCAATCTTCGTAGACCCCGATCCGGAGCAGGTCAAGGCCGCCGCAAAGTGTGGCACCGACCGCATCGAGCTATATACTAAGGCGTATGCCGACGGCTATGCGGCCGACCGCGAAGCCGCCATCGCCCCCTATGTCGAGGCGGCGGTGACAGCCAAAAAATGCGGCCTCGGGCTCAATGCGGGCCACGATCTGAGCCTCGAAAATCTCCGATTTTTTGCCGAGCGCATCCCTAATTTGGCGGAGGTCAGCATAGGCCACGCCCTGATTTGCGATGCACTCTATCTTGGCCTCGAGGAGACCATCAAACAATATAAAGAGCAATTAAACGTTAAAAAATAAACCCCTCATTTTCATCACATTATCATGGAACCCGTTGCAACGACCACTCAAGCGAAATCACTTTGGGAACTCTGCCTTCAGGGCGGATGGATTATGATTCCCATGGCCCTGTTAGCCATCATCTGCATCTATATTTTCATTGAGCGCACCATCGTCATTTCGCGCGCAAATCATCAGGACCCCACGTTCATGAAGCGCATCAAGGACTATATCCACGAGGGCGAAATCGAGAGCGCACAAAACCTCTGCAAGAACACCCCGACGGCCTACAGCGCACTGATTGCCAAAGGTTTGAGCCGCATTGGCCGCCCGATGCAAGACGTGCTCGTGACCATCGAAAACATGGGCAACCTCGAGATTGCGCGCCTTGGCAAGGGTCTGCCCTGGCTGGCCACCACCGCCGCCGGCGCCCCGATGTTAGGCTTCTTGGGCACCGTAATCGGCATGGTTCAGGCCTTCCAGTCAATGGAAGCAGCCGGGTCTGCCGCCTCGCTGGCCACTTTTGCCGGCGGCATCTACACGGCGTTGGTCACCACCGTGGCCGGTCTGATTGTCGGCGTCGCTGCGCTGTTTGCCTATAATTACTTGGTGGCACGCATCAACTCGGTGATGACCCTTTTAGAGGGTAAAACCATGGAATTCATGGACTTACTTAACGAACCCGCATAACGAATAGGCCATGGCTCTGAAGCGACAATTTGACATGTCGGCGACGTTTTCCATGGCGTCAATGACCGACGTTATCTTCCTGCTGCTCATCTTTTTCATGGTGACCAGCACGTTTGTGTTTCCCAACGCCTTAGAGGTCAATCTCCCCGAAAGCGCCGGGCAGACGGCCCTGAAGCCCACGGCCCGCATCTATGTGGACACCGACGGGCGCACGGCCACGATGTATGGCGAAGGTGCAGACTGGCAGGAGATTGAGAATGACGAGCAGCTGCGCACGTTCCTCTACACCGTCAATCAGCAAAAAGAAGACTCAACCGCCACCTTTGTAGGTCTTTACGCCGATAAGGAAGTGCCTTACGGCCGAATCGTAGAACTCCTGAACTTGGGCTCTGACAATGGCATCAAAGTGGTCTTGGCCACTTCCGCGCCATCGAATCCACCCGCTCTCCCCGCAAATAATAATGAATAAGTATCTGAAAAAGGAGCAGTTAATCTCCTTGCTGCTCACCTTGCTGCTGACGGGATTGACGCTGACCATGCTTGTCTGCGTCAAAATGACGCCGGCGGCTGCGGCGTCGCCCAAGGCGGCGACGGCCGAGGAGGAGGAATTTTTCTTCACTGATATTGAATATCAGGAGATTACGGCCGACCCGACCCCGCAGGTCGACAATGAAGCGGCCTCGGCTGCCGCCGCCGAAATGAGCGGCACGGACATGACGGACGCCGGCGCCGTAGAGGAGGCCCCTACCCTCGTGTCGGCCGACAAACCCTCTGACGCAAAGGTGGTTAAGCCCGAAGAACCGAAACCCGCACCCGGCCCCACCAAGGAGGAGATCGAGGAGCAACAGCGCGCCGCCATCCGCGCGCGCTTGGGCAAGTCGACCAACCTCAAGACCCCCACTTCCGACTCCGGCAACGGCTCGGCCGACTCCGGGAGCGCCAATGCCGGCAATAATCCCGGCGCAAAGGGCCTCGGCTTAGATGGCCGCAAACTCATCTCCTCGGCCACGCCAAACATCACCAACGCCACAGGCACAGTGAGAGTCAAAGTGACCGTAAATGCCGCAGGATCAGTCACTAACGCAGTGTTTGTCTCCTCCTCCGGCTTCGGCACCCGCGAGCAGGAAGTTCGCGAAGCCTGCCTTGCCGCCTCACGCAAGCTCAAATACAATTCCGCACCCGATAAACCCTCCCAAACCGGCACAATTACGTGGAAAATCCAATAGTCAGCAACCCGATACTGATATTTTTCATCGTGCTTGCAATCATTTTGCTGGCACCGTTGCTGCTGAACCGACTGAAAATCCCTCACATCATCGGCATGATCGTGGCGGGCATCGCCGTCGGTCCGTTTGGATTCCATGTGCTTGATAATGACGCCTCATTTGCCATTTTCGGGCAGGTGGGGCTGCTCTACCTGATGTTTTTGGCGGCCATCGAGATTGACCTATTCCACCTTCAGCGCAACCTTCGCCGCGGCATGGTGTTTGGGTCGCTCACCTTCCTGCTGCCGCTGCTGTTAGGCTTTCTCTCGGCCATCTATCTGCTTCACACTGACTACGTTACGGCGCTGCTCTTGGCGGCAATGTATGCCTCCCACACTCTGATTTCCTATCCCGTGGCCGTGCGCTATGGCATCACGAAGCAGCCGGCGGTGCTCATGGCCATCGTGGGCACGATCGTGGCCGTGATCGGCGCGCTGTTGACGCTCGCCACGGCCGTCAACGTCAAAACCACGGGCTATTTCTCGCTGCCGCAAATCCTTCTGCTCATAGGAAAGCTCTTGGCTTTCTGCGGCGGCATCATGCTGATTTATCGGCCGTTAGCGCGGTGGTTCCTGCGCCAATATTCTGACCGCGTCACTCAGTTTGTCTTCATCCTCGCCTTGGTCTTTTTTGCCGCATGGTTGGCCCAGGCCATCGGATTGGAGGCGGTGCTCGGCGCCTTCTTCGCGGGGTTGGTGCTCAATCGGTTTGTGCCAAACACCTCGCCGCTGATGGCGCGCTTGGAATTCGTTGGTAATGCGCTGTTTATCCCCTATTTTCTGATCGGTGTCGGCATGATGATCGACGTGCGCGTTGTCACTCAGGTTTCCACGCTGAAAATGGCCGGAATCATGCTCGCCGTGGCCCTTGCGGCCAAATGGCTTGCGGCGTTTATCACTCAGAAGATTTACCGTATGCAACGCGCTGATTGCCAGGTGCTTTTCGGCCTGACCACGGCCCACACCGCCGTAGCCTTGGCCGTGGTGACCGTCGGCGTCAATTTCGGGCTGATGGACACCACGATGCTCAATGGCACGGTGCTTATGATCCTGCTAACCTGCGCGTTAGCTCCGGTGTTCACCTCCGGCGGCGCGGGAAGAATCAAAATCCGCATGCTCGAGGAGGCCCCGGCAGTGGATTTCAACCGCCATGCGCGCACTTTGGTGGCCGTCGACAACCCCGTCACGTCGCTTGCTCTGATGGAAGTCGCCCTGATGGTCCACCCCCGCGAAAGCGAAGAAAACTCGCTGATGGCCATGCACATACGCACGTCAAACAACCCCTCGGCCAAGGCCAATTCCGAGTCGGCGCTGCAATTGGCGCGCGAATCGTCGGCCGCGGTGGATATCACCATCGACGCCTTTGAGCGCTTCGACTCCGACGTGGCTTCGGGGCTGCTCAACATCATCTCCGAGCGCGAAATTGACTGCATCCTCATGGGCCTCCACCGCAAAACCTCCATCATCGACACCTTCTTTGGCCCGAAAATGGACAAAATCCTTGCGGGGACCAACAAGATGATCGCCGTGTGCCGGCTGTTTAACCCGGTGAACACGCTGCGCCGAATCGTGGTCTACCTGCCGCCGAGCGCCGAATATGAGTCGGGCTTCCGCCTGTGGGTCAGCTCCTTAGGGCGATTGGCGCGCAGCCTCGGCTCCCGCTTGGTGTTCCTCTGCCAGCCTGCCCAGCAGCGAATCATCAGCGCCCTCTTGGCGCGCGAACGCATCGAAGTGCGCGCCGGATTTAAGGACATGGAGCAATGGGACGACTTTATCCTCGTGGCTAACAAGATTTTAGACGACGATTTGCTCGTGATTATCAGCGCACGCTCCGGCTCCATCAGCCATAACCACGACTTGGACCAGATGCCGCAATTCCTGCAACGATACTTTGCCCAGACGAACCTGATGATCATCTTCCCGGAACAGAGCGGACGCGTTTCGGAGGATTACATGTCGTTTGTCAACCCCACGGGCTCCGAAAATATTAACACTCCGGGATGGTCGCGAAGACTCCTTAATCGACTGACTCACAGGCGCTCCCGGCGTATACCCCATGATTCCTTATGAAGATTATTCTTACTGATATTCCGCAGATTCGCGAGGCGCTGCTGCCGCTGACTTTCACTCGCCCCACAGGCCTGCTTCCCGCGGGCATCGGCACGATTGCCGAGCGCTGGACTTACCTGATTCCGGAGGCCGAAGTGAGCTTCCTCACGGCTGATTATCTGCAAGTTAAGTATCCCGCAGACGCTCAGCCCGGCGAAGACACCCTCTTCATTCCGGGCCACTTGATTCCCACGCCCGAATTGGCGGCCAAGGTCTGCGAGTTGGCACCCGGAGAATGGCTGCAAACCGCTGCTGATGAAGTGATTAGCCGCGGCCGGGAGCTGCGGCCTGAAGCGAAGGAGACGGGGCTCGAAATCCCGGGCTACCGCCTGCTGACCGACATTTTCCGCATGAGCAAGGAGCGCATCGCCGCCGATTTTGACCTGCTGACGGCCGGGCGCGTCTCCCAGCCGCTGCCGCCGAGCTGCACCCTCATCGGCCCCGCCGACCGCCTCTTTATAGAGGAGGGCGCCGACGTCGAAGGCGCGTTTATCAACACTCGCCAGGGGCCGGTCTACATTGGTCGGCACTCGGAGGTGCAGGAGTGTGTGGTGCTCCGCGGCCCCGTGGCCATCGGGCCTAAATGCCGCGTGCGTGCGGGCGCGCGCTTGCTCCCGGGAGTGAACCTCGGCGAGTCGACGCGCGTGGGTGGCGAGATCAGCAATGCCGTCTTCCTTGGCTATTCCAACAAGCAGCACGACGGATTCCTCGGCGATGCCGTCGTGGGCCAATGGTGTAACCTCGGCGCCGGGTGCGTGGCCTCCAATCTCAAGAATGACTACTCGGAAATTCGCCTCTGGAGCTACTCCCAGCAGCGATTTCTGCGCACGGGGCTGCAATTTTGCGGCCTGATCATGGCAGACCATTGCAAGGCCGGCATCAACACCATGTTTAACACGGCCACAGTCGTTGGCCCCGGCTGCAACATCCATGGCGCAGGCTTTCCGCGGCCCTATGTCCCGGCGTTTTCCGACGGTGGTGCTCAGGGACTTACGCGCGTAATCTTCCCGAAATTCATGGCCACGGCCACCGAGATGATGCGCCATCGCGGAGTAGAAATCACCGACGCCGATAAATCAATCCTCAAATATCTCTACGAAAACTTATGATCGAATTCGTTCGCGGCACCATTGACCGCCTGCAGCCCACGGAGGCCGTAATCGAGGCCGGCGGATTAGGCTATCTCGTGGCCATTTCCGTCAATACTTACACTCAGATTCAGAACCTTAAGGAGGCGAAACTGCTTATCCATGAGGTGATTCGCGAGGACACTCACGATCTTTACGGCTTCTTTGACGAGGCGGAGCGCACGCTTTTCCGTCTGCTCATCGGAGTGAGCGGCGTCGGGCCGAACACGGCGCGGGTGATCCTGTCGTCGCTGACTCCTCAGCAGTTGCAAATGTGTATCACCTCGGGCGACCACGCCAAGCTCAAAGCCGTCAAGGGCATCGGGCTGAAGACGGCCCAGCGCATCATCGTGGACCTAAAGGACAAGATTGCCGCCGCCGAGCTCGCCGCCTTAGCTGCTGATCAAGAGGCAGTTACCGCCGGCGCCATCGGTCGCAACGAAAACCGCGAAGAAGCCCTTGCGGCGCTCATAGCCCTCGGCTTCCAAAAACAAGCCTCACAAAAAGCCCTCGACAAAATCTTCGCCGCCGACCCGACAACCACCCCCGAAGCCGCCATCAAACGCGCCTTCACCATGCTATAATCCC
>CAZLMV010000061.1:0-3859 GCA_964560625.1 uncultured Bacteroides sp.
GGGGCGTGGGGAAATATTTGATTCTCGGGAGGGGTTTGGTGAACCTTTTTTGGGGGTAAAGTGTTGAAATAGAGAAGAGGAGAAGTCCTCGGGAGCACATTGAAACGGCTTGCGAAAAATTCCCAAATAGAAATTGGGGTGTTTGAGTCGGGGGCGATTAAGAATCGTAAACGGCGACATTGAAATGCAAACACCACCAATTTGGAAATGCAATTTTTAGAAATGTTAAATTTGAGAAGATTTACAAAATGCTCAAATTTGCATTAAGAAACACCAGTTTAAAATTGCAACAAGGCCCTCCGGAATGCAAAAGTGAACAGCCGGGGAGAGGGTGAAAAGGGAAACGCAAACGGTTTACAAATTGGAAATATAAAGAGTTAAGATTTTTTAACACGCAGTATATTTAGACTGATATTCAGCAAATTACGCTGAAAAACTAAAGCGCATTGTAGAGATTAACCCCTCTACGATGCGCTTTTGCTGTTTTTAGTCGGTTTTAATGCCATTATAAGTAGCTAAAGTACGGATAGTCAGCGACTATCGTTTAAAACTTAAAGTAATAGGGTTGATTATTCGTCAGGGTCAGCGCGCGGCTGTTGGCCCTGTCGCCATCAGGCTACTCCTATTGTTTACAAAATCAAATGCAAACATACGCAAATGTAAATTTGCAAAATTTTAAAATTTACGAAAATAAATTTTGCGGTTTCAAATTTTTTGTTTAACTTTGCAAAGTCAAAAGTTGCAAAATGTAAATGCAAAATGGATATAGTTAACCGTATTAAGGCCTTTATGGCGGCCAACAACATCTCGAGCACGCAGTTTGCTGATGCGTGTTCCATTCCGCGTCCGTCGCTCTCACAAATCTTGGGCGGACGCAACAAAAAAATCTCTGACGAGGTTATCGCCAAGATTCATGAGGCGTATCCTCGGCTAAGCGTGATGTGGCTGCTTTTTGGCGAGGGCGAGATGCTGACGCCGCAAAATATTCAATTCTCAGCGCCTCAAAATGCGCCTCAAACGCCCCAAACGCCGCCTCAGAAGAGCGCTTTTCAGAGCCAGGGAGTGTTTGGCGACGACGGCGAATCTGAGTCGCTATTCGCCCCGGGAATGGTCACTTCGGGCGAGCCGATGATGTTTGGCGACGAAGAGCCTGCGGCCGAGCCCGTGGAGCTCAAAAATGAAGTGCCGCCTACGGTTCATATTCCCGCTGACGGCACGAAGTCAATCGTAAATATTATGGTTTTCTACTCTGATAATTCCTATCAGAGTTTCATCCCCAGGTGATTTAGTATTCCACCTGAGGGACGTCGGCATCCCAGACGAAGGTAGTGAGCAGGGGGTAATGATCGCTTGAGGCGACATTGCCCCTTTTGATGTCGACGGCTTTGAACTGTCCGCGATAGAGGAAATGGTCAATGCGGAAGCGGAAATAGGGGTCATTAAACGTGATAGTGGGGCCGAGGCCTATGGAGGTGTAGACATCGGTGAAACCGGCCTCTTCAAGCACTTTAATCACGCGGCAGCCGCCGCAATCGTTGAAGTCGCCGCAGATGACTGTGTTGCCGCCAAGCACGTCGGCATACTGTCTGAGGAGCAGCGCCTGATAGCCGCGATTACGAAAAGCATGGTATATTTTGCCGAGAATCAGTCCGCGCATGGCGTTAATTTCGCTGCGCTGGGGGCGCTTCTTTTGAGTTAGTTCCTTGTAGATGATCTTGTCCTCGCCGGTCAGGCCGAAGGATTCGAGGTGGACGGCAAAGATATTTAGCGGGCGGTTGCACACCTGCGTTCGGAAGGCCTCGATTGAGCCTAAGGAGGGGATGTTTTCGGGCGGCTGGATGTGGAGAATGGGGCGTTTGGAGTACATCACCGTGCCGCGGCCTCCGCGCTGGAAGTAGGGGTAGAGGGTGTTGAGGCTGTCGATTTGCGATTGGGGCACAAACTTGCTCAGGGCGCCTTGGTTTTCATATTCGAACAGGGCCACGGCGTCGGCTCCAGAGGCAAGAATTTCGTGCATGGTGTGGTTGAAATTCGGGTCGGGGTCCACGTTGTCGACAAAGCTTAAAATGTTGTAGCTCATTATTTTAAACTCTCGTGACTCCTCTTCCGGCGTAACCTTTGGCTTGCTGAAGTTGAGCGGACAGAAAATGAGGAAGGGCTTAAAGGCGATTATAAGGCCAAGGAGATTGACCGGGGCGAGCGGGCGGCAGAATAATCCGTTGATAATCAGCAATAAGGCCGTCAGCGCATACCAAAGCGGGAAGCTCAGCAACGCTAAGCCCGCAAAGGGCATCGTGTCGGGGTCAATGTCGCCGCCGAATCCGGTGAACACGGCGATTCCGGCGATAAGGAGATTAAACGCCACCCAGATGGGCAACCAGCGGCGACCGATGAATTTGAGTATCTTCTTCATAATCTGTTACTTAATTCGATTAGACGACGTCGCTCGGCGGCGTTGAGCGAGGCATAGCCGGAGCGTTTGACCTTGTCAAGGAGGGAGTCGAGGGTCATTAAGTCGTCAGTTTTCTTTACGGAACGGCGGGAAAATCGCGGGAGCCAACCGCGGCGCATGGCCAGACCGGCAAAGGCTCCGGCAATGGCGCCACCAAGGTGTGCCCAGCCGCCGCCGGGGTTATGTTCAAGGAAGGGGAGGAGGCTGAAAAGGACGGTGATGATGGCAACGGCGCGAAGGGTTACGCGGCCGATTAACAGCAAGTTAACGCCATTGCCGGGCGAGAGGAAAGCGGCGCAGACGGCCATGCCGATGACTGCGGCACTGGCGCCCAACAGTGGTCCTCCGGGAGTCAATCCGGCAAACCAAGCGCCAACGAAGGCCAAGGCGCCACCAAAGCCGCCGCAAAGGTAGGCCGCCCAGAGGCGTTTTTGCGTGCCCACGAGCAGGAAGAGCCGACTGAAACACCAGAGAAACAGCATGTTAAAGAGCAGCTCAACGAAGGCGCCCTGAGTGAACATATATGTCAGCGGGGTCCACGGCCGAGGGTGGGGCATCTCTAAGCCTAAGGAGTCGATGCCTAATCCACAATAGACCAAGACATGGACTAAGATGAATCCGGCGAGGTTAAGCCCGAGGAGCCATTTAGTAGAGCGGTCCACGGTTAATCTCTCCATTTTTGCGCCAGTAAAGAATTAAGAGTAAGGCCACTAACATGCCGCCAAGGTGGGCAAAATGGGCCACTCCGGACTGCAGCCCGGTCACGCCAAAGAAGAGCTCAATGACGCCATAACCGAGCACCATCCACTTCGCCTTAATCGGCACCGGAATAAAGAAAAAGTAAAGCGGCATGTTAGGAAACAGCATCGCAAACCCAAGCAAAATCCCATAAAGCGCCCCCGACGCACCGACGACCGGGACGTTGATTAATGTGTTGATTTGGCCCATAGTTGGGTCAGTGAAATTCATGCCCTGGTGGACAGCTTTGCTCCCTTCTTCAATTACTAATGAGAGAGTTACGCCCTCGGGGAGGTGGCCGGCAAGGTTGTTAATCCAGATGGCGTAGATGCCTTCTTGAACAAGGGCGGCGCCCATGCCAACTGTCAGATAGAAAAAGAGATAGCGCTTGGATCCGAACACCTGCTCAAGGACAGAGCCGAACATCACAACGCCAAACATGTTGAACAACACATGGGAGATGCCCATGGTGGAGTGCATAAACATGTAAGTGAGTATCTGCCAAGGCTTAAAGTCGGGCGAAGTGAAGTAATGAAGGGCACATGAGCGGGTCACGGCTGAGTCAAAGCTCGCGGGAAGTATCATCATAGCCAACCAAACCAAGACGTTGATAATCAACAAATTCTTGGTCACCGGCGGCATCCTGTTCCAAAATCTTTCCATAATCCT
>CAZLMV010000061.1:3959-11332 GCA_964560625.1 uncultured Bacteroides sp.
TATTTGGTGAGGGTTACGCCCCAGCTGGAGCGGTCGAGGTTGCGGTAGGAGATTGCTTCGCGGATATGGTCGGGGCCGATGTTTTCGGCGCCGTCAAGGTCTGCAATGGTGCGGGCCACTCGGAGGATGCGGTCATAGGCGCGCGCACTCATGTCCAGTCGCGTCATGGCGTCGCGCAGGATTTTGCTGCAATCGGCATCGAGGGCGGAATATTTTGCCAAGTGTTTAGGCTGCATCTGGGCGTTGCAGTAGATTGATTTGTCGCTCGCGTAGCGCCGGGTCTGAATTTCGCGTGCGGCAATTACACGGCTGCGGATGGCCTCGCTGGTTTCGCCCGTGGAGGCCTGACTGAGCTCATCAAAAGGCACGGGGAGGATTTCCACCTGCATGTCGATGCGGTCCATCAAGGGCCCGGAGATGCGATTCAGATAGCGGTTGACCTGGCCGGGCAGGCAGCTGCAATGTTTGGTGGGGTGATTGTAAAATCCACAGGGACAGGGGTTCATGGAGGCCACGAGCATGAATCCCGCGGGATAATCCACGGAATATTTCGCGCGGGAGATGTTGATGACGCGGTCCTCCAAGGGCTGGCGCATCACTTCGAGCACGGCGCGCGAAAACTCCGGGAGCTCGTCGAGGAAGAGCACCCCGTTATGAGCTAAGGATATTTCGCCCGGCATGGGGTGGGTGCTTCCGCCGCCCACGAGGGCCACGGGCGAAATGGTGTGGTGAGGCGCGCGAAAGGGTCGGGCGGTCATCAGTCGGGAGCCGGAGGGGAGTTTGCCGGCCACGGAGTGGATCTTCGTCGTCTCCAGTGCCTCGGCAAGGGTTAGCGGCGGCAAAATGGAGGGCAAACGCTTGGCCATCATTGACTTGCCCGATCCAGGAGGGCCGACGAGAAGGATGTTGTGGCCGCCGGCGCACGCCACTTCAAAGGCGCGCTTGACCAATTCCTGACCCTTGACTTCGATGAAATCAAAGGGGAAATCATTAATTGACCGGGCAAATTCGGCGCGGGTGTCAATCTCTGTGGGCTCGATGGGCTCGGCGCCGTTGAGAAAGTCAAAGACTTGGCGGAGATTTTCAGCGCCATAGACCTTGAGGCGATTGACCACGGCGGCCTCGTCGACGTTGGCGCGGGGCACGATCATCCCATCGAAGCCGAGTTCGCGGGCCTTGATTGCCATGGGGAGCGCGCCTTTGATGGGGAGGAGTGTGCCGTCGAGGCTCAACTCGCCCATAATCAGGTAGCGGTCAAGGTTAGGGCAATTTATTTGGCCGTCGGCAGCGAGGATTCCGATGGCAATGGGGAGATCATAGGCGGCGCCTTCCTTGCGGACGTCGGCGGGCGACATATTGACCAAGATTCGGCGATGGGGAGGCTTGAGGTTGCTCTGGGTCATGGCACTCATGACGCGCTCGAAGCTCTCCTTGACGGCAGTGTCAGGGAGGCCCACGATGGAGAAGTCAAAGCCGGGACCGACGGAGACTTCAATCGTGATAATCAAGGCCTCAATGCCTTGAACAGCAGCGCCATAAGTTTTGATTAATGCCATAACTTCCAGGCCAAAAGGGCTTGCAGGTGAAGCATATCCAACCCATTTTTAACCTTGGCTCCTCGGGCCGCAGCATTGGCCATGAAGAGGGTCGTTTCGGGGTTATAAACGAGGTCGTAACAGATATGTTCGGGTGTCAGTAAATCGTAAGGAATCGGCGGGCAGGCGCCAGGGTTGGGCGACATTCCTAACGGCGTTGTGTTGACAATCAGCCGATTAGCGGCCATGACCTCGGGCGTGAGCTCCTCATAGCCGAGCTGACCCTCGGAGGGGGTGCGGCTAACCTGAGTGTAGCTGATTCCGAGAGCGCCGAGAGCGCTGCACACGGCCTTTGAGGCGCCGCCGGTGCCGAGCACGAGGGCGCTGATGGCCTCGAGGGGGAGCAACGGGGCGAGGGTGCGCGCAAAGGCCGGCGCGTCAGTGTTAAAGCCTTGCAGGGCGGTGACGTTGCCTTCCGAGTCGTGAACGATGCGCACAGTGTTGACCGCGCCAATGGCGGCCGCTTCGGGCGACACCCACGTTAAATAAGGGATTATCAGTTCCTTATAAGGAATGGTGACGTTCAGTCCGCGCAACTCCGGAATCTCGGCAAGGAGCTCCATGAGCTGACCGATGTCTTCAAGTTCGAAGTTGCGATAAGACGCATCAATTCCTTCCCGGCTAAACTTGGAATTGAAGAATTGCGCCGAGAAGGAATGTCCAAGGGGAAAACCAATGAGGCCGTAAAGGTCCATGTTCTACCCTCCGTGAATTTAGTCCATGTTATGATCGCGCGCGGGATTGCGAGAGTAGATTTTACCCTCTTCATATTCCTGAGCGGCAATGAGAGTAGGCTTGGGGAGCTTCTCGTAGTAGCGGGAAATTTCGATTTGTTCGCGATTTTCGGTGATTTCCTCGGTGCTGTCGGCGAGCGAGCCAAATTCCTGAAGCTTTTTGTCGAGGTCGTGTTTCATCTGTTCGGCAATCTGATTGGCGCGTTTAGCGATGATAGCGACGGTTTCGTAAACATTGCCGGTGTCTTCGGAAAGCTTCACCATGTCGCGGGTCACGGTGGTGAGCGGTGCGTTGGTCTTTTTGTAGTCCATGCTTATTTATTAGTCGTTTGTTACGTGTTTGGTTGCGATTTTATAGATATTGTCGGCTTCCGAGCGATAACTGCTTTCGGGATAGTTATTTATGAAGCTGAAATATTCGTCGATAACTGTGGCATAGCGCTCGGCCTTCTTCTCGGCCACGGAGTTTTCGGCCTCCTGGAATCGGGATTTGAGCACGAGCATTTCTAACTGCTCCTTATACTTGGCATAGGGGTAGGCTTTCAGGGCGTTTTGAGCCACGATTACGGCGCTTTCGTAATTATTACCCATGTAGGTGCCGAGGTTATAATAGAGCTGAGCATTCTGGAGCTGCTTGAGCGCTAATTTGTCTTGCATATCAAAGATAGCAGCCTGAGCCTCAGGCACTCGCGGACTGGTCGGGTAGAGTTCAAGGAAGTTAGTGAGTTCCTCGATTGCGCGCACCGTGGCGCTCTGATCCAACTGCGGGTCGGGCGAGTCGAGATAATAGCCATAACCGCTGTAATAGCGGGCGTCTTCCACGTATTTGCCCTTCGGATAGCGCTTATAATATGTGGAGAGATAGGCGCCGGAGTTGAGGTAATCCTTGGTGTGGTAATTACACATGCCCAACATATAGAGCGTTTCCTCGGCCTTTTCCTGACCTTTAAAGAGGGAGACTATTTCCTGGAGCACGGAGGCCGACTGGGCATATTTGCCCTGGTCATAGAGGCGCTTGGCGTAGTCATACTTGACGTTAGGGTCAGTAGATTTCAATACGCGCTGATACTCTCCGCATCCGGAAAGTATGCCCGCAAATATTATTAATATGCTGAGTATGAGCGATTTTCTCATTTGTTTTGTTCGGTTATGACTTGTTTCCGATTGGCAAATTTACGAAATTCCCGCCAAACCACCAAATTTTCCTTGATAATTGAGGTAAATTTGTGTTTAAAGTTGAAAGTTTAAAGTTGAAATGCGTCTTTGCCGTCATTCAAGCAGCAGGAATAATTTCAATCATGTGTTTTATTCGGCAAAATCAGGCGTTAATATAGGCTATGATTTTGTCTACGAATTCTGCGGCTTGCGGGCGGAGAAAACTAAACAATTCTTCGTCGCAATAAACGAAGTCTTCGTAATCGCCGGATTGTCTGTTTTCATATAATTGCTGATAGATTCTTCCGTATTTAGCCTCAAGTATTCCGGATTTAATAAAATTAAGACTTAACATTGTCTTAATACCTTTATGAGTAGATGCTTCAAGGTTTGAATGTAACATCAGGGCCGAAGCAGCATAATAACAAGCGTAATATAGTCTGTTAACCGCAGCGTTGAAGTATCCACCGCGAGCATTATAATCAGCTTCTACAAGAGTTTCGGAGGAGCGCTTTAGGCGGTAATTAATCAGGTCTTTGTGGGTGCCGGAGTCTAATTGGTCGTTCATATGGCTATTGCATCAAGGAGTACGTTATGGGTGAAGGGGGTAGAGTGCTCAAAAAATACTTTAGGCACAAGGATAAGGGGCGAGATTTCCGCGCCTAATTCAAGGGACAGGTCATAAAGATGAGCAGAAATATCAATTTTGCGTCTGGCAAATTCCTTAGGAGTCAGCGAATCAGGCAGCAAGATCAGCAGGTCTATGTCTGAATCATCGCGGGCATCTCCTCGAGCCTGAGAGCCATATAGCATAACTTGCGCATCCGGGGCAACTCGCGTCATGCAGTTCTTAATCTCAGTCCTTATATTTTCGGCTATCTTCATACTGCAAAGATAATACATTTTTGTTAATCTTCCAAATTTTCTTTGAGAAAGAAAAAAATCCGCACCAAAGGATTTGGAGAAAACTCACGATTGACAGGATTTGAGTGCTAAGGGACCTTTGTAATCTCCCGGTGAGATCAAATCTCACTCTCCGACGAATCGGAGCGGAGCCCGCCATTAGTTCCTAAAGCTTGTCTCGGGAGTTAGGATAGATTTGAAGAGTTTCCCAATCTGCTTTGATGCGGCGAATTTCGTTATGTTTACTTTAATAATGACTCTCGTGTCGGTTTTGTTCACTGCAAAGTTAAAGAAAAAATTTCAAATTTCCAAACTTCTGCGTAACTTTGTGGCAAAATTTGTAATGCCAATGAATCTGATTTTACAATGCGCCGTACTGTTCGGCTTCCTGGCCGCCGGCGAGCTGATAGTCTATCTGACGTCGGTCCCGGTGCCGTCAAGTATCATCGGGATGATACTCCTTGCCGCCTCCCTTGAAAGCGGACGACTTAAGTTGCACCAGGTGGAGCATTTTGCTGACTTCCTGACGCGCAATTTGGGCTTCTTTTTCGTGCCCGCCGGGGTGGGGGTTATGCGCTGCCTCGGGCTTATTTCTGACCAGTGGTTGCCGATAGTCACGGCTGTCATCGTCAGCACCTTTATTATAATAGCCGTGACGGGCTGGACCCACCAGTGGGCCCGCCGCCTTGGCAAACGCTATCGCCGCCATGATTGAATTTCTCAGCAATCCTTATTTTCTGATCGCGCTGACCTTTGGGGTTTACCTCCTGTCGCAGCGCCTTCAGCGTCGCTTCGGGCTCTCGCTGATGAATCCGATTTTAATTTCAGTGGTGGTCCTTGTGGGTTTTCTGATGGCCTCGGGCGTGGAATATGAAGCCTATTATGAGGGCGGCAAATACATTGAATTCTGGCTCAAACCTGCCGTGGTGGCCTTAGGAGTGCCGCTTTACAGGCAGCTCAGAGTGATTCGCAAGCAGCTGATGCCGCTGCTTTTGGCCGAGTTGGCCGGTTGCGTGGCGGGGCTGGTCAGTGTGGTTGGCATCGCCGAGCTTTTGGGCGCATCAAAGGAGGTGGTTATGTCGTTGGCTCCCAAGGCGGTAACCACTCCCATCGCCATGGAAATTTCGTCGACCTTGGGCGGGAATGTGTCGCTGACGGCCGCCGTGGTGGTCTGCACCGGCATTTTCGGCTCCATTGCCGGGTTTAACATGGTCAAACTCAGCCGCATACGCTCATCCATGGCCGGCGGCCTGAGCATCGGCACTGCCTCCCACGCCGTGGGCACCGCCGCCGCCATTGAGCGTGGCGGCCAACGCTATGGCGCCTTCTCCTCCCTCGGGCTCACTCTCAACGGCCTTTTTACGGCCCTCTTGGCCCCGATTATTCTCCCTTTGCTCGGCTATTCTTAAAATATATTTGTGAAATCGCGAAAAAATTCGTAAATTTGCACCAATAAACCATCACTTACTGATTCATCAATATATGCGCCCAACAGTTAATGCCGCTCTGATTCTTGAAGATGGCACCATTTTCCGAGGTAAATCCTTCGGTTATGCCGGCCCCGCCGCCGGCGAGGTCGTGTTTAACACCGCAATGACCGGTTATCCGGAAAGCCTTACCGATCCGAGCTATGAGGGTCAAATTCTCGTCACCACTTATCCCATTTTAGGTAACTACGGCGTGCCCCCGCGTCAGGAAAAGGACGATGTGAGCCGCTATTACGAGAGCGATCACATCCACGCTCGCGCCATTATCGCCCAGGATTACACCTATGAACACTCCCATTGGCAGGCCGACCGCTCGCTGGCCCAATGGCTCGAAGAGGAGAAAATCCCCGGCATCTACGGCATTGACACCCGCGCCCTGACTAAGCTGCTTCGCGAAAAAGGCTCCATGTTAGGCAAAATTGTTATCGAAGGCCAGCCCGAGCCGGAGTTTTATGACCCCAACGCCGAAAACTTAGTGGCCAAAGTGAGCTGCCGCGAGGTGGAAACCCACGGCGAAGGCGAAAAGACCGTAGTGTTGGTCGACTGTGGCGTTAAACATAACATTATCAGATGTCTGACCCGTCGCGGAGTCAAGGTGATCAGAGTTCCCTGGGACTATGATTTCACTCAGATTCCTTACGATGGGCTTTTCATTTCCAACGGCCCCGGCAACCCTGACATGGTCGACGTAACCGTGGAGAACCTGCGCAAGGCCATCGAACTCGGCAAGCCCATCTGCGGCATCTGCATGGGCAATCAGCTGCTGAGCAAGGCCGCCGGCGCTAAGACTTACAAGCTCAAATATGGCCACCGCAGCCATAACCAGCCCGTGCGAAGGGTAGGGACCGACACCTGCTTCGTCACCTCGCAAAACCATGGCTTCGCCGTCGACAACGACTCGCTCCCCGCCGACTGGGAGCCGCTCTTCATCAACATGAACGACGGCACCAACGAGGGCATCCGCCACAAAACCAAACCCTTCTTCTCTGCTCAGTTCCACCCCGAAGCGTCTTCCGGACCCAAAGACACGGAATTCCTCTTCGACGAGTTTATCCAAATGCTTTAACATCCACTTCCACTGATAGATATGAAAGAGATTAAAAAAGTGTTGCTGCTCGGCAGCGGCGCCCTCAAGATAGGTGAGGCCGGCGAGTTTGACTATTCCGGCTCGCAAGCCCTCAAAGCTCTCAAAGAAGAGGGAATCGAAACGATTCTCATCAATCCGAATATTGCCACGGTGCAGACCTCCGACGGCTTTGCCGACAAGATTTACTTCCTGCCCGTGACCCCCTTCTTCGTCGAAAAGGTTATTAAAAAGGAGCAACCTGACGGAATTTTGCTCGCCTTTGGCGGCCAGACGGCCCTCAACTGCGGCGTGGAGCTCTATCGCAATGGCATCCTTGAAAAATATGGCGTGGAAGTGCTCGGCACCCCGGTGCAAGCCATCATGGACACCGAGGACCGCGAACTCTTCGTCAAGAAACTCGACGAAATCGACA
>CAZLMV010000062.1:0-11044 GCA_964560625.1 uncultured Bacteroides sp.
GCCGAGCTCAAACTCCTTGCGCAGGGCGTCAAGAGTCTGCAAATCAGCGGCATAGGCCTCGGCGGGGCGCTTCTCAAAGTGCAATTTCCCATAGCGGCGCACCTTGAAAAAGACGTAGCGGCCATCGGTGCGCCCAATGGGTTGACGCACAGGCTGTTCCTCCGCGGAAGAAGGCGCGGGACCAAACACACTTTCGCTCATTCGGGGGTTATTCGGGATTGTGGACTTTGGCGTAGGAGAGGCCGGATTTACCGCCGGCGGTGTACCGGCCCAACTGCTCGCCGTTGCGCTCCACGGAGGTGCAAATCAGTGGATACGAGGCCATTACCTGATGAACTTGCACCAAGTCGCCGACCTGCAATTTGGCGTTGGCGGCGGCCTCGACCAAGCATTGGCCCGACTCGAGTTTGCGCAGGGTGACCTCGCGGTCAGGGCTCCAGCGCAGGGTCAGGCGCGCGCCCACGGGGAGGCTGACCACGTCGATCAGTCGTCGCGGCTCCCGGAAGGCCGACGAACCATAATGCGTAATATAATCCTCCAAGGCCGGGAAATCGGCAAAACCAAGGTAGCGAGCTAAGATGTCAGAGGTTGTGCGGCTCTGGCGGGTCTCTCCTTGGCCAATGACTCCGGTGAAACGCTTGACGGTTTGGGGCGAGAGGCTCTGGCCGGTGACGGTGGAGATGTCGTAGCTGAGCCATTGCGCTCCGGCGGGCGTGGTGACGTCGCGCCCGGCCTTTTCAGATAACATTTTGATGATGATTTGCTTCATTGGCCGCAAAGTTACAAAAATTTTCGTAACTTTGCACATATTATCAATCAAAAAATTATCATGTTGCTCGTTCACTCATATGAAAGCATGGGGACGTTTGATGGTCCCGGCCTGCGCTTGGTGGTGTTTCTCCAGGGCTGCCCGTTTCGTTGCCTCTATTGTGCGAATCCCGACACGATCGACCCGCGGGGCGAGGCCACGGAGACGGCGCCGGAGCATATACTGCAGATGGCCATAGACCAGCGGCCGTTTTACGGCAAGCGGGGCGGCATCACCTTCTCCGGCGGCGAACCGACGGCGCAGGCGCGCGAACTGATTCCGCTGTTTGAGCAACTGCGCGCGGCGGGGATTCACATTTGCCTGGACACCAACGGCGCCATCGTATCAGCCGACGTGGACCGCCTGCATGACCTGACGGACATCGTGCTGCTCGACGTCAAGCAGATTCGCCCCGATAAACACCTGAGCCTGACGGGATTACCCAATCGGAACACCTTGGAAAACGCGCGCCGATTGGCCGCGAAGGGGAAGGACGTCTGGCTGCGATATGTGCTCGTGCCGGGCATCAGCGACGCCAAGGAAGACCTCCACGAGCTCGGGCGCCAAATGGGCCCGTTGACAAACATTCGGCGCGTGGAAATCCTTCCGTACCACACTCTTGGCGTCCACAAATATGCCGCCATGGGCCTCGAATATAAGCTCGCCGACACCCCCAAGAACACCCCCGAGCAACTAACCCGCGCCCGCGAAATCCTCCGTCCCTACTTTCCCGAATCCACGCCTATAATTATCAACTAACACGCTATGAACCAACTGCTTCGCATACTCCTTTGCTGCCTCCTCCTTGCCGCCTCGGCCGCCCCTCTGCGCGCCGAAAGCCGCACCAAGGAGCTGATAGCCCGCGCCGACTCGCTGCAAGACAAGGCCGGCCAACCCGCCGCGGCAATCGAGGTGTTCAAGCAGGCCGAACGGCAATGCCTGACCGAGGAGGGAGAGTTTTGCGAAGACATGAAATATATTCTCGGCTGCCTGGCCACGTGTGCGCAGATGGTCGACGATTATGACCTGTATATCAACTCGTTAGTCAAGCTCGACCGCGTCAGCGCGAAGATAGGTTATTTTGAGGAGGTTTCCGAGGAATTTCTCTGCTATGAGATTGCCGCGGGGCTCCTTTCGGGCGAGGTGGATGACGACGACATGGCCCGCGCTCGCGATTACATTGCCCGCGGCAAGTCAAAGGCGCTGATTCCCGGCCCGGAATGGCAATTTTTGATGCATAAATTTGACTACTTGGAGGCCTCAGCGCTGCCGAATCTCGAGGAGGCCGCGCCCCGGCTCAAGGAGGATTATGAATATTTTCTCTACGGCTGCCCGTTCCCGCGCGAAGAGATGGCCGGCGACCTCCTCAGCGCCGCGCTCTGCTGGTCGTCAAACCTGATGCACAGGACTTTAAGCCAAGAGAGCCTTGACGTGCTTGACCGCACCAAGAGCGAGCTGCTGAAGACTGACCCGAATTTTTATTCGCTGCAATTAGAGGTGGACCGCACCTATGCGCTGGCCAATTTGGACCGCAATCAGGAGGTCATAGACCTTGGTAATCAGCTGCTTACGTCCACGCCCGAGGATGAGGTGACGTTCACCTTCCTCGCCGCGGTGAAATACAACATGGGCCGCTGCTACAACTCCCTCGGCGAGCATGAAAAGGCACTGCAATCGTTTCAAAGCATCTTTAAAAGTCCCTATGCCAATCAGTTAGAGGGCGTTGACACGGATTTTGTCAACGTGGAGGTGGCCGTGGCTTACGCCGGCATGGGCAAAAACAAGGAGGCCGAGGAGTTGGCCAAGGAGATTTTGCGTCATAACCCCCAGGGCGAGACGCTGTTAACGGTCTATTGGCTCTTGGGCATCTTGGCCAACGACCGCGGGAGCACCATCGAGGTGAGCTTCATTGAGGACCTGATTGACGCCTTTGATCGGGCGGAATATCAAAACCCCGGATTTGCCTCAGCCTTAGTGGAATACGCCCGCAAATTCATATCCTTCCAAATGTATGAAAGCGCCCTCTCGGCGGTCAATAAGGCCCTGCAAATTTACGAGCGCGCTAACGAAACCGCGACTCTGGACTATTTCAACGCCCTCTGCCTGAAAGCGGCCATCGTGGCGAGGTTTGACGACCTCGTCAGCTACGGCCAATGCATGCAGACCATCATGGCCAACAACGACCAAATCCAGCGGTTACTCGCTGATTCTCAGGACTATGAGGCGATGACCTTCTTTGCCGAATCGCTTTTCAACGCCATGTATATCGGCTTTGGAGTGGCGGCTTATGAATATCAACAGAGTTTGGCCGCGGGGACAATGACCGAAGCCGACACCAAGGCCGCCGGCGAGACCGCGCAAAAAACCAAGCAACAGATTATCGATCAAGTAGATAGCCTGAATGAAGACGTCATCAAGTGGCTGCAAGAGAACAATCCCGACCGCTTAGGCGCGCTCTATCATAATTGCGCCCTGCTGCTGCGCGATTTGAAGGAATATGACGAGGGGATTGCCTACATTGACCGGGTGCTCCCCATGGTGCCGAAGGATTGCGAAATGCACGGCGTGATTGACGAACTCCGCAGCTATCTCGCCCTCCATAAAGAGGGGCCGAAAAAGCATATCCCCTTCATTTCCAATAAGTTTGCGCAGGATAAGGACCGGCTGCGGACGCTGCTGAATGGCTTGGCGTCGAAGCGGCGCAGCGAGATGTGGCAGCAATTTTACGGCAACATTAATAATTATGTGGAGTATGCCTCGCAGGCGGCTGACGCGCCGGAGCTCACGCGCATTGCTTATGACGCTATCTTGCTGTCAAAGGGGCTGTTACTGCAATCGGAGGTGGATTTTTCGTCGCGCATTCTTAAGTCGGGAAATCCCGAGCTGATTGAAAAATATCGCCGCTGGACGGCCCTGCAGCAGAGCAATCCGCAGGAGGCCGACCGCCTCGAGCGCGAGATTGTGCGCGAGCTCGATGTGGATTTCCAAAGCGACCTCTTTACCTGCTCGTGGGCCGACGTCAAGCGTGCCCTCCGCCCGGGCGAATATGCCGTGGAATTCCGCTCGCTTGACGATTACGGCACGCGCCGCTACTTGGCCTTCCTCCTCGGAGCTGACTCCAAGGCGCCGCAGGTCATTGAGGTCTGCACGTCAAAGGATTTGGACGCAGTGGGCCAAGGCGACGACTTTAACTATGAGCAGCTCAGCCGGTTAGTGTGGGGGCGGCTCGCCGACGCCCTCCCCGCGGGCTCAAAGGTTTATTTCTCGCCCGACATGCAGCTCCACTCCTTCCCGCTGGAGAATCTGCCTGATTTTGAGGATGTTAATCGCCTGATAAGTCAGCGATGGGACCTGCGCCGCGTCTCCTCGACCCGACTGTTGACCCAGTCGCCGGCCAAGTCGAAGAGCCACGGCGTGGAAATCTATGGCGGCTTCAATTATTCCGTTGATGCTAAGGAGCTTAAAGACGATTATCAGGCCAACTCATCCGAGTATCGGGCCGTGGACTTTGACTCGGACGCTCTGCGCGGCACCATCTCCTCGGTGAGCGACCTTCCCGGCTCTAAGCGCGAGGTGGTGCAGATCGTCGACCTGCTCCATGGGCGCAAGGTGCCCGTCAAGGAATATTCCGGCGCAAAAGGCACTGAATCAAAGTTTAAGGCCACCGCCGGGCGCGCGGGCAACGTGCTCCACCTGACCACTCACGGCTTCTACATCGCCCCCAACTCCGGCGGCAGCCGCATCTCCAACATCCTCGGCCTCAGCGGCGAGTTCGAGACCTACGAAGACGCCCTGCAGCGCTCGGGATTGATGATGGCCGGCGTCAACGAAACCATTCGCGGGCGCGTCAAGGCCGGCGAATGTGAGGACGGACTCCTCACCGCCAAAGAGATTTCCGGGCTCAACCTTGACCGCATCGACTTGGCCATCCTCTCGGCCTGCGAAACGGGCGTCGGCGCCATTTCCGGCGACGGCGTGTTTGGCCTGCAACGCGGATTCAAATTGGCCGGCGCAAAGTCAATCATGATGACCCTCTGGAAGGTCAACGACGCTGCCACCGAGCGCCTCATGGTGGAATTCTATAAAAACCGACTCGCCGGAGCTTCTACTCGTGACGCCTTGGCCGCCGCGCAAGAGACCGTGCGCACCACTCCCGGCTGGGAAAATCCCAAATACTGGGCCGCATTTATCCTCCTCGACTCCCCAAATTAAACCCCTAAAAACCTTTCACAATATGAAAAAACTCATCTTCCTGTTAGTCACCCTCTTAGCCCCGACGGCATGGACCCGAGCCCAAGAAATGTCTGAGCCGATGGCCACCTATCTCGAGGCATGCAAACTCATGCGCCAAGCCATCGAAAAGAACGACTTCCCTACCCTGACCGACGCCAAAATTTGCTTTTCACAGGTCAAAGTGGCAGACATGCCCGCTTCCGATTACATTCCCGAAGGGACTGAAGTGTCGGATCTCCCGATTTATGGGTTGGGTTTAAATTTCACCTTGCAAGGGGCTGATGAACTGATAAAAAATATCCCTACGAACGAAGACAATGTCTCCCTCGCCAACCTGTTATATAATAAGAATGTAGAGGATTTTGCATATCTGATGAGGGATGTGAGTGTGGATTATGACCTGAACCTGATTAATCGTTCTCTGCGTGCCGGTAGCAGCGTCACGTTTGAATTAACCGGCATGGGCCAATGTGAGGCAATGATTTATGCCATGTCAGATGCTGATTTAGAATTTGCCGTAATAGTCAATGGCGAGGAAATTGCCCTGAGCCATCCCAAGGACGACGAATGTGCGGCCTATTGTTCATGGACCTTGCCCGATGACCCCACGCTCTACCGGATCAAAGTTGTCAACAACAATCAAGATAAAGGCGTGCCCTTCGTAATTGCAGTGAACTGATGCGGCGTGTTGTTTTCATATTAACCCTGCTGCTGATGGCGGGACTCCCGGGGGCGGCTAAGAGCGTCAGGGAGCTCTATCGCGCGGCAAATGAGGCCTACGGGCGCGGCGAGTATATGTCGGCCGTCAACGCTTACCGACAGATTCTCAGCCAATTACCCGCCTCGGAACTCTTTGCCGAAGACCGCGCCTTCTACCTGCGGCCCTACTCCAACGTCCTCTTGGCCATGGGCGCTTACGAGGAGGTGGACTCGCTACTCAGCCCCGAAATTTACGCCGACGACGCCGTTATGCAAATCAACCGCGCCGCCGCCTTGGGCTATCAGGAGCGGTTTGACGACGCCTTAGAAATCCTCAATCGCCTCGCCGAGCGCGACCTCGCTGCGGGATTCCGCGGAAGGATTTTGCAAAATCAGGGCTTCCTCCTCCTGGAATCTGGGCGCTTGGAGCAGGCCGCCGAGAAATTTGCCGAGGCCGCGCCTTATTTTTCAGGCACTGACCGCAGCATTGTCGACTCAAACTTGGCGCTCTGTTATGCCCGCATGGGCCGATTCGGTGAGGCTAACCGGCTGATTGACACCGCCCTGCGCGGGCTCAAGGACAACGAGCAGGACTACATCCGCGCCCTGCGCAAAGCCGCCGAAATTTCCTATCTCCAGGGCCGCAAATCCGAAGCCCGCTCCCGCTTCCGCGAGTTTTTCAATCGCGAGCGCCAATGGCTCATCGCGAACCTCCCATCCCTCTCCGTGGATAGCCGCCTGAACCTCTGGCTTAGCGAAAAGGGACACCTCGCAAAGTGCTTTCTGCTTGAAGATTACGCGCCGGAATTCCTGTTTGACGTGGCCATGTATCGCCGCCTGACTTCGCTCATGGGCATGCAAAACGTTGACCGCCTGCGCGAGCTCCTTGACCTCTCGGCCGCCGACATTCGCCGCGCCCTCCGCCCCGGCGAAGCGGCCATTGAATTCGTGAGCTATCTTGACGCCGATCGCACCGAGCAATATGCCGCCATCATCCTCCCCGCCGGCGGCCCCGCAAGATTCGTCAAACTCTTTGACACTGAGACCATTTACGAACCCGAAATGGTCGGCACGAACTCCATTTTCAACGCCATTAAGCGCGACGACCCCGCGGAGAAAAACTTGCTCTATTCCGACGCAGACCTTGCCGACATGGTCTGGGGCCCGATAGTTGCCGCCCTTCCCGCCGGTGCCAAATCAATCTACTTCGCGCCGGAGGGAATTTTCCACTTCTGGGGCATTGAAAACATGCCGTTTACGGGCCGCGACGACTACGAAATCCGGCGCCTGACCTCCACCGCCTCCTTGGCCCGGCGAGGCGACAAAAACGAGGCTCCTACAGCCGCCTCGGCCCTCATCATCGGCGGATTGGATTACACATCATTACCCACTGACTCAGCCAATTACGCGCCCAATCACGAGGCGGCCGAACTCATTGCCGAGCGCATTGGCCGCAACGACATTTTCAACTATCTCCCCGGCACTCGCGCCGAAGTTGACAGCATCTCCCCCGCGGCCACCCACTCCATCGGCGAGGCCGAACTGAAGGCGCTGCTCCCAAAATTTGACCTTGTGCACATCGCCACCCACGGCTATTCGCTCAACCTCGGAATCCGCCGCCGCCCGGAGTTTCTCAACGACAGCAGCGCTATTGACCAGTCGCTCAACGCCGCCGGAATTGCCCTGACCGGCGCCAACATAGCCTGCCAGGACCCCACGAGGGAAGACGGCCTGCTCTCGGCGCGCGAGATTTGCGACCTCGACCTTTCCGGAGTGGATTTCGTGATCCTCTCGGCCTGCCAAACCGCCCAGGGCGACATCACTGACGAGGGCGCCGCCGGATTGGTGCGCGGGCTGAAAAACGCCGGCGTCAAGACCGTCATGGCCTCTCTCTGGTCCGTCGACGACAAGTCAACCATGCTCTTCATGCGCGAATTTTACCGCCTCTTGGGCCAAGGACGGAGCAAATATGAGGCCTACGTCGGAGCGCAGGATTTCCTGAAAAACTACTCCCGACAGATCCCTCAGCGCAAGTTTTCGCCGGCCACTCTCGCCCCCGGCCCCGCCGGCACCTTCAAAACCGTAACTTTTAATGCCCCCTATTTCTGGGCTCCCTTTATACTGATAGATGATTTTTGATTATGAAATGTAAAACTCTAATCCTCAGCCTTTTGTCGCTCACCATCGGCCTCTCTGCCGCCGCCGTCGCGCCCCGCGGCGAGGGGAAAACCGTGACGGGCCAGCGCAAGTATCGCCTCGTGGTCAACGAGGGCAATGACTCGACCATCGCCGAATTTAACCGCGGCTTGGAATCCATGCGCGGAAGCATGCAAAACCGCGGATTCATGGACAATCTCGTGGGCCTCTACAAGTCGTCGGCCGCCGGTCAGGCCGTGTCGCTGACCACCGGACTCATCGACTTCGGCGTGAACACCCTCGTGGCCGCCACCAAGAGCAAGAAACCCGAGTGGGAAAAGGCCGTCAAGCGCGAGTGCACCTTCGTCAAGCATCTGCCCATGCAGATGGAGATTCTTGACTTCTATCGCCACCCGTCGACCAACGGCCCCCTTGACCCTACCGACATGAATTTCAACGGCTTCGGCTGCAAGCAGGTGATTGAATATGTCGACTCGTTGGGCCGCCCGCAGGAGGAGGAAGTCTTCTTCGTGTCCTGCAAAGTCAAAACCGGCCCCGAGGGAAAAGCGCGCATGCTCAACCACTCCAAATTTGAGGTGGAAATCGACACTCTGCGCTTCAATTATCGCCTCTGCGACCTGCCCAACGACTCCTTAGGCATGAACACCGACAGTCGCATCGACTTCTCGTTTGACAACCGTAAAGACCTGAAATTCATGGTCAACGTGGCCATCACCTCCTCCTGGATCAACCAGGCGCTGATGGTGTTTAATGACCAGCCGCTCGGCTCGTTTGACATCGTTGCCTCCATCGACCCCAAATACATTGACCCCGACGGCGTGTTCCGCTATTATGGCGACTCAGACAAGGGCTCGGGCAAGGATGTGCGCGTGTCGGGCGACTGCTTCCTGGTGCCTCGCTCCTACGTCGGCTCGACCGACATGGAAAACGTGCAGGACTCCTGGGGCACAGGCCAATATAAGGTGGAAATGAAGGTTTCCGAAGTCTGCAACATCAACCGCAAATATTACCAATCAGCTGACGGTAAGGACAATAAGGAGTGGAAAAAGGAATGGGCCAAAATCAAGGGCCGCAAGCGCCAACCCTCGGTGTGGCAGCAGCTCCTCGGAGTGGTCTCCACCCAGTATAAGGACTCCAAATGGGTCACCGTGTTGACCGACCCCGCCAAATCGGCCTTCATCCAGTATGAAACCGACGGCATCAAGCAGCTCCTCAATTCCGCGCCCGCCGCGGCCCCGCAAGGCGCGCCCCAGGGCCAGCAAGGCAACTCTCAGAAGAAGAAATAATGGACCGCAGCAAAGCCCTACGCCTGATTCGCCGGCGCCGACTCCTGCGCGCCGCCCGCGCCCGCCTCGCGGCCTTTCTCGCGCCCCTGAAGAGGCGCCGACGGCCCATAGGCTTTTCGGCGCTTTCGGCTCTGCTGCTGTTAGTTATCACTTATTTCGTTGACTCGGCGCCCTATCCCATCGGCGGCGAAATCAACGTCAGCCAATGGATTGAATTCTTCCGCGCCGCAACTCACCGCGGCGGCAACCACGTGCCCGACTCCATCAGCTTGGTCAACGTGGCCTACGACAAGACCTTAGTCGACTATGAGGCACCCCTTTACGGCCCCGACAACCGCGACGAAACCTTCCCCGCCGGGCAGTTGGCCATCACTGACCGCAGCAAGCTCCTGCGCTTCCTCTCCGTGGCCGACTCCTTAGGCACGTATCGCTACATCCTGCTCGACGTCCGCTTTGAGGACGAGGTGGAGTCCGACTCCGTGTCGCGCCGCCTCTTTGACCTCATTTCCGGCATGGATAACCTGATTTTCGCCCGCCACGAAACCGGGCGACTCGACCCCGAAGCGCCTCGCGAAAAAACCGCCTTGGGCGATTATTACACCACCCTGACCGTGGCCGGAATGGTCAAATACCCCGTGCTGAAATTCGACTCTATATCAGATAGTTACGAACCCTCCTTGGGCGCACAAATGTATGCCGACCTCCAAGGCCACCGGCTCTCCAAATCCGGCCTACTGACCTTCGACGACGGGCGCCTCTGCCGCCGCTCCATTTACCCCACATTCCCCGTCCGCCTCGCCTCCTGGGCCTCTGATTCTGAGGAGTTTGGACCCGTGCTGCAATATCTCAACCTCGGAGTCGACATCCTCGACATGGCCGACCCCGAAGCCACCATCGAAGAGATGATTCGCGACAGAATCGTCATCGTCGGCGACTTTGACGACGACGTCCACCTCACCTTCATCGGCAATCAACCCGGCGCACTCGTAAACCTCAACTCCTACATTGCCCTCTGTCGCGGCGACCACTTGGTCAACTGGTGGGGCTCCTTAGCCCTCTTCGCCGTCTATTTCCTCATTTCCCTGACCATTTTCAGCCGCTTCAACCTCTCGCGGCGCATCACGTGGCTCCGCTCCCCGCGCCTCGGATTCATCCGCTTCATAATCTCCTTCATCGGCTATTCGCTCATCCTGACGCTCATCGCCGCGAGCATTTACCTCGCTTTCGGCCTGATTTTCAGCATCGCCTTCCCCTCACTCTACTTCTCCATTCTCCAATCATGCACAAAACGAGATTACTAACCCTAATCCTGCTGACACTCTGCGCGTTAACCCCGCTCATCGCCCCGGCCGAGACCTACAAAGTCGTGGCCATGAAAAACTGCGCCCCGACCTACCAAGGCCGGCCCCTCGCCGTCGGCATGACCATCTCCGACCCCAAGGCCCTCCGCGAAAACTGGGCAAACGCCTCAGGCAGCAAATACATCAAGCTCCAAGGCCAAAGCGACAAGAAATTTCACGTAATCACCGCCAAATCAGCAAAATCCACCAAATCCACCAAATCCGACCAATCCTTCCTCGCAACCCTCTGGAACTCATTCATCGGACAAAAAAAATGCTCAACCCGAGCCCCTGAAAACGAACTCGCCGGAGGTCTCGCCGACAACCTCGCCCAAACCTTCTACATCCTCATCCCCAACGAACCCACCGACGAACCCGCCCTCCAATTCGCCTCAAACCTCCCCCCCGGCTCCTTCCTCCGCTGCTCCTACACCCTCAACGGCCAAACCCACGCCTTCGACGCCCCCCTCCGCGCCAACGCCTTCCAAATCCCCTACTCCGCCCTCCCCCAACTTCCCCCC
>CAZLMV010000063.1:0-10822 GCA_964560625.1 uncultured Bacteroides sp.
GCGGCGCCCTTGGTGGTGGTGCCGAAGGCCATGCCTCCCTGCTTGACGTTGGGGCAGGAGATGTTGACCTCAATGGCGCGGATGCCCGAAAGGGGCGCCAAGCGCTCGGCCACGCCGACATAGTCGTCGATCGTGGCGCCGGAGACGTTGACAATCACCTCCGAGCCGCAATCCTTGATTCGCGGATAGATGGTGTCAACAAAGTATTTCACGCCCTTGTTTTGCAGGCCCACGGCATTGAGCATCCCCGAGGGGGTCTCGACCATGCGCGGATAGTCATTACCCTCGCGCGCCAAGAGGGTCGTGCCCTTGACGATGAAGCCGCCAAGGCGACTCAGGTCCATGAAATCGGCAAACTCTTCGCCGTAGCCAAAAGTGCCGCTGGCGGTCAATACCGGGTTTTTAAGCTGCAGAGAGCCTATGTTTACGCTTAATCTTGCCATAACAGATGTTTAACGTTGAAGACGGGGCCTTCGGTGCAGACGCAGACGTTGCCGCGCATGGTTTTCTCCACGCAGCAGAGGCAAGCGCCTAATCCGCAGGCCATTACATTTTCCAGGCTGACTTCACACGGCGCTCCCAAGCGGGCGGCAGCGCGCGCCACGGCCTTCATCATCGGCATCGGGCCGCAGCAGTAGATCTGGTCAGAGGGGAGGGTGAGGCGCTTGTGGGCGGTGACGACGCCGTGGGTGCCCGCGGAGCCGTCGTCGGTGGTCAGGTGGACCTGGCCCACGGCCTCAAACTCGTCGAGCATCAGCAGGTCGGCCGCCGAGCGCGCGCCAAGCAGGAACTCCGGCTTGCACCCCATGGCTTTCAGCTCCTTGCCCAAGGCCAAGAGGGGCGCCACTCCGACTCCGCCGCCAACGAGCAGCAGCTTCAGCTCCGATGAGCCCTCGGCGGGGAGGGTCCAGCCGTTGCCAAGCGGGAGCATGCAGTTCACGGTGGCTCCCGGTTCGGTGCGCAGCAGGGCGTCCGTGCCCGGGCCCGCGCGGCGAACTAACAGCTTGACGTGGCGTTCTCCGGCCTCGCAAATCGAGATGGGGCGGCGAAGGAACGTCTCCTTCGAGCCGTCGATTCTCACCTGGGCAAACTGACCCGGGCGAATGGCCGGCAGCGGCTCCGCGCTCTCAAGGGTCAGCAGCCCATAGGCCGCCCCCAAGGGTTTATTTTCAGTTAACTTAAAGTCTATGACCGCTTTGCGGTTTCTTATTTCGTGCATACGTTGAATGTTTCAATATGACGTTTCTTCTTTTCGTCGAAAATCTCGTCGATGGTGATCAGGATGCCCGTCTCCTCGACGTCGCCAAACTCGCGGTTGATGGCCGTGCCGAAGACTTTCATCGTTGGCGAGAGGTTCATGTAGGCGTTGACCAGCGGCGGGATGTTGATTCCGTGGTCGCGAATCTGGCGATTCAGCGTCTTGTAATCCTCCTTGAAGCCCGTCTGCGGGGGGAAGGCCGCCTCTAATGAGGCCAAGTCAGGGGCCTGGGGCAGGGCGTCAATCGGCGTCACCAGCTTGTCGGGGTCGGGGAAGTGCTTGTGGAGGAAGTAGAGAATCATGTCGCGACACTCCGTGATATACTCCGGATACATCGTCACTTTACCGAAGAGATACTTAATCTCGGGGTGGAGCACGGTCAGCGCGCCCAAGCCGTCCCAGAGGTTATCGAGGGCGAAGATGGCCTTGGAGGAGCGGGTGGCCTGCGCTTCGAGGCGCACGAATGAGCGGCCGAGCTCGATGGTGTAAGGCAGATAATCGCGCATGAACTCCGGCGAGAAGCGGAAAAGATGGGCCGTGGCGATGCGCGGCGAGCCGTCGGGCTCAATCTTGATGTCTTTGCCAAGGATGTAGCGATAGCCGCCGATGATCTGGCGCTTTTCCGGATCCCAGACCACGAGCTGCTTGCACGGCGGCGTCATCGTGTCAAACTCGTCGATGTCGCAGCTGAGGCCCGTGCCGCCGCCTGCGCCGCGAAACGCTAACTCGCGCAGGCGCCCGATTTCGCGCATGGTGTTCGGCGCCGTGTGAGCGTCGACCACGTAGAGCTCATTGCCCCCCTTGTTTGCCTTGCGCAGGAAGGTGGACTCGTTGAGCTCCGCTTCTAAAAGCTCTACCGGGACTTCGTCAATTACTTTTTCAAGCATTATATATAATAAGGTGTATTTGAGTTATCAATTTAAGGGTTCAAGGGTTCAAGGGAATAAACGTGGTCGCGGATGCCAGCCGCCATGGCCAGCGCCGCTAACCCCTTGGGCAGCAGCTCCGAGTCAATGGTCTTGCCGGCGCGAAACTCCAGGACTTTTCCCTGAGAGTGGACAAACTCGCGCGGCAGGGCTATCATCTCCATGTTGAACTTGATGCCCACCTTCTCGCGCATCTTCGCAAAGCGATAAAACGCCGGCGAATTTTCCGAGAAGCAGCGCAGGGGGATGATTTTGCGCCCGGTCTCGGCGCTCTTGCTCACGAACATCTTGTTCCATTTCAGGTCGCGAATCCGGCCCTCCTTGTCCTTGCGCGAGCAGAGGCCGGCGGGAAACATCACCACCGGGCGCGACACGTCGTGAAACGCCGCGTCGACGTCGCTCACCGCCCCGCGGCTCTGCGCCCCGTGCTTATTGATGGGGATGAAAACCCCGTCCAAGGGCTTGAGGATGGCTAAGAGATCGTTGACCACGAAGTAGGGCTCCACGCCGTGGCGCTTGGTCAGATAGTCAATCAGCGCGATGCCGTCAAGGGCCCCAAGCGGATGATTGCACGCGTAAGTGACCTGATTCGGATGCACCGCGTCTAACTCCGGCATATCCTCGAATCGGGTCGTCACCTGCATCTCTTCCAAGAGTTTATGGCAAAACTCCGCCCCACGCAAGCCGGCAGTAATCTCCAGCAATTCGTTGAGGCGCTCTTGGCAGATGTATTTCTCCAACCCCTTGATGACGGGGCGGGGAATCCACTTATGGTAACCGGGCGCGCGCGAGCGCAACACGGCATCTACGTCGACTTTCATTTCCATAAAATTACCGCAAAGATACGAAAAATTCCCATTTCCCCAAAATTTTCCGCCTTTTTTACCGGCGTTTTACCAGCCTTGGGCTGCAGAGGCGGCTTTTTTTGCCGAAAATCCCGATTTTTTCGCATTTTATTTGGTGGGTTGAGATTTTTTTCGTAATTTTGCCCCGCTAAATAAGGCGAAAATCCATTAAGCTAACATTTAACCAATTAAATAACAAATGATTATTGTACAAGTAAAAGAAGGCGAAAACATTGAAAAGGCCCTCAAAAAATTTAAGCGCAAGTTTGAAAAAACCGGCATCGTGCGTGAGCTGCGTGCCCGTCAGGCTTTCGAAAAGCCGTCTGTTGCCAACCGCAAAAAAATGATGAAGGCGGTTTATGTGCAGCAGCTTCGCTCCGTTGAAGATTAAGCGCTGAACTTTTCGCTGTTTCGCCCTATAAATCTCTTATTTGGCGAATGATAGAATCTTTCTTAGAATATATCCGGTGTGAGTTGACTCTGTCAGCTTGCACCGTTTCGGCATATACCGTCGACCTCCGCGAATGGGCCGACTGGGCCACCGGTGGTCACCCCGAAAACCTCGACCCCCGCTCCGTAACCCAGTCAGACCTCCGCGCTTGGGTCGCCTTCCTCAGCCGCACCGGCCGCTCCCCCCGCACCATTCGCCGCAAAGTCTCCGCCCTCCGCTCCTTTTTCCGCTATCTCTGTCGCCGCCACGGATTCCAATCGAACCCCGCCGCCGAGCTCCAGACCGCCCGGCCCGACAAGACCCTTCCGGCCTTTGTCCGCACCAAGGAGATGAACGCCGTGATCGACGCCCCTGCCCCGGCTGACGACTTTGAAGGCGTGCGCAATCGGCTGATTCTCACCATGTTCTACACCTGCGGGTTGCGCTGCTCCGAGCTCATCAACCTTCGCGACGCCGACATAAATTTAATTTCCTGCGAACTAAAAGTGCACGGAAAACGTAATAAAGATAGAATCCTCCCCTTCGGGAGCGAGCTGCGCGACCAAATTCAGGCCTACAGAGAGCTGAGGCCCTCCGGACCCGGTCCCGACGGCGAGTTCTTCACCCGCCAAAACGGCCTGGCCCTCTATCGCAAAGCCGTCTATAATCTTGTCCACGAGGCCCTGGAAGGCACCACCGCCGGTAAGCGCTCGCCCCACGTGCTCCGCCACACCTTCGCCACCGACATGCTCAACGGCGGAGCCGACATCGACGCCGTGCGCCGCCTCCTCGGCCACGCCTCGCTGGCAACCACCCAAGTCTACACCCACGTCTCACTCCGAGACCTTAAAAATAATTATCAACAAGCCCACCCCAGGGCACAAAGAAAGGACCAAAACTATGGAAATCAAAATTCAAGCAATCCACTTTGACGCCACCGAAGCCCTCGAACTCTTCGTCAACAAAAAAATCGAAAAACTCGCCCGCAAGAATCCCGAAATCCTCCTTGCCGAGGTGAACCTCAAGGTCGTCAAACCCGAATCGGCCAAAAACAAAGAAGCCGTGATCACCATCAAATATCCCCAGGCCGCCGACATCGTGGTCAGCAAAACCGCCGACACCTTCGAAGAAGCCATTGACCTCGGCATCGCCGCCCTCGAGCCCCAACTCGAAAAAATCAAATCCCGCAAATAATCCCCCCGCCAATAAAACGCCCTCAGGCGAAAAAAAGCCCTGAGGGCTTTCACTACGAGAAGCCCCCGGTTGCACGCCATAGGCGACAACCGGGGGTATCATTTTTTTCCACCTCTTATCGCTTTTTAATTTTGTGGGGCGTAGGATTTCGGGGGCTGGTTGATGTAGAGCTGGACGTAGGAGTACCGGGATTCGCCGAAGCAAAGGCGGATAGTCCGATTTTTATTCGTGTCGTTAGGATTGATGGTTACTTCTATCCGGTAGGGTTCTTCTTTTGTCAGGAAGGTCATCTTGCCCCAAAACATGGAGAAGTCCGAAAAGGGCGGCCGCTCGTTGGTATAAGTGTAATAATTGTCAATATCTG
This sequence comes from uncultured Bacteroides sp., assembly GCA_964560625.1. Lineage (GTDB taxonomy): Bacteria > Bacteroidota > Bacteroidia > Bacteroidales > Muribaculaceae > UBA3263. The sequence goes on from CAZLMV010000063.1 coordinate 5,018, forward strand.
CGGCGTGCATTTGCTCCAGCCCCTTCTCGGACGTAACGGTTACAGTAAAGGTTGCGCCTTCGGTTGGCACGTTGCCCACCCAGCCCATAAGGTCGTCCTGGCAGGTGGTTTCGAGGTCGGAGACCTGAATGTGGATGGGGTTTTCGGGGGTTTCAATCTCGTAGTCGGGGGTTTCGCAGGAGCCGATGGGGACAAACAGGGGCAGGCAAAAGCATGCGGCGTGGAGGAGTTTTTTATTCATCTTTCGAGGTGATTAATCGGGGTTTACGCCGCAAATTTAGTAAAAAATCTCTAAAATGCAAAAAAAGAAAAAGAGGGGCGCATCACGCGTGCCTCTCTCTCCATTCATCACATTATGCTTATTGCTTTTGTTTGTTATCTTATTACAAAACAGGGCTCTAACTAAAAATATCTTGATTCAACCACGTCCCAGTCAACCAAGTCCCAAAGCTTGGTCAGCGCTTCGGCGCGGCGATTTTGATAGTCCAGATAATAGGCGTGTTCCCAGACGTCGAACGTCAGCAGGGGGATGAGCCCATGGGTCAGCGGGGTTCCGGCGTTGCTTTCGGCCGTAATGAAGAGCTTGCCTTCGGCGTCGCTGCTGAGCCAGACCCAGCCTGAGCCGAAAAGCGAGGTGCCGGCCTTGACGAAGTCTTCCTTGAACTTTTCAAACGATCCGAAGTCGCGGTCAATGGCCTTGCGGAGGTCGCCGCTGGGCTCGCCGCCGCCGTCGGGATTCAGGCTGAAGAAGTAGAAGATATGGTTCCAAGCCTGCGAGGCATTGTTAAAGAGCGGGCCGGAGCTTTCGCGGATAATCTCTTCGAGCTCCATGTCTTCAAATCGGGTGTCCTTGATCATGGAGTTGAGATTGTCAATATATGCTTTTTCGTGGACTCCATAATGAAAATGGACGGTGCGGGCGGAGATGATGGGCTCAAGGGCCGCTTCATCATAGGGGAGTTCAGGTTGTACGTATATCATAATAAGTAAGTTTTTCAGTGTGTTTTTTCGTTTCTTTGCCTTTAAAACGCGGAAAATGGACGGAAAGTTTGCATAAATCAATTAAATTTCTTACTTTTGCGTGTTAAAAAGTGAAAAAATCAATAAATCAATCAACACAAAATTATTTTAAACCCATGAAAAACATTCTCAAGACGTTGATAGCGTCAATGGTTCTTGCGTTAGGATGTTTCGGCAGCGCAAGTGCAGCCTTGCTTGAGTATTCTACGGTTGAAAACCCTGTGTGGTATCAGATCAAGTTTACGAATGGTGGGGCCGCAATTTCCGACACCGGCAAGGGCAACAACGCCCTGACGGCAACCGCCGCCGATGTCGACAGCCAGAAATGGCAGTTCATAGGCTCTAACAAGGGCTTCGTGCTCCGCAGTAAGTTAGGTAACTACTTAGGCTTCAACAAGTCAGCCGGCCGCTTCGTCATCAGCGACGAGGGCGTGAACCTCGTGCTCGTGGCCAATGGCGACAACTATGAACTCAGCCGCATCGGCGTTGACAACAACATGAACCAACACCAGGGCCAGGGCCCCAACCGCCAGCTCGCTGAATATAACGCCGGCGACAAAGGTAACGTCCTGAAAGTCTACGACATGAGCGGCAACGCCGTCGTCATGGCTCCGGACCTGCCTGACTTCTCCGACGGCAGCCACGACACCTGGTACTTCCTCAACTTCCAGGCCGGCAATAACGTAATGCTCTCCGCCGGCCTCAACAAGAGCACCGTCCGCTCGGCCGCTATCCCCGTCGACGGCGCCGCATGGAAGCTCGTAGGCACCCAAAACAACCTCCAAATCGTCAATAAATCAGGCGAATACCTCTCAATTAGCGGCACCGGCGAAGGCTGCGTGAAGACCTCCGCTAACCCCTACACCGCCGGCTTCTCGCTCGTGCCCTTCGAAGGCGCTAACTACAAAGGCGCATGGGAAATCAAGGATAACGCCACCACCACCGCCAAGGCCTACATCAACCAGCACGGCGGCACCACCGTCGGCGGCAAATTCGGCCTCTGGAGCCACAACGACGGCAACAACGCCCTGCTCTTCATCCCCATCGACGAAATGGTCTATGGCGAATTTACCGTCAAAGGCACCGAAACCTGGACCCCCGAACATCAGAACGTGCTCTGGTACAAAGAACCCGGCGCTGCGTGGATGAACTGGGGCCTCCCCATCGGCAACGGCCGCTTCGGCGCACAAGTGCTCGGCGGCGTGATTGAAGAAGAAGTCTCCTTCACCGAAAAGACCCTCTGGAGCGGCCGCAGCACTGACCACGGCCAGTCCAGCTTCGCCGGCTATGGCTCCTTCCAAGGCTTCGGTAACCTGAAGATTAATGCCCTGCTTGACAACACCCCCTTCGGCTGGGACGACGCTTCAGCCGTGACCAACTATTACCGCTACCTCGACCTCGCCACGGCCACCGCCGGCGTGCACTATAGCAGCCCCGACGGCACCGTGGACTTCGACCGCGAATTCATCTCCTCCTATCCCGACGGCGTAATCGCCATCCGCCTCAAGGCCTCCAAGCCCGGCCAGATCACCGAAGTGTTCACGTTCGAACCCGGCGTGGTCCACGCTAATGACGTCAACCTCGAAGACCCCGTGACCTACCTCGAAGGTGGCTACGGCAAATTTGGCGGCTCGCTCGAAACCATCAGCTATGAAGCCATCTTCAAGGTTGTCCCCGTCGGCGGCACCATGGAAGTTACTGACCATGGCATCATCGTCTCCGACGCCGACGAAATCCTCGTAATCCTCGCCGGATCAACCGACTACGACTGCGTATCGCCCACCTACACCTCCGGCACCTCCGAACTCGCCGCGAAGGTTAAGAACATGGCCGACGCCGCCGCCCAGAAGGGCTGGGACGCCATCTATGCCGACCATCTTGCTGACTATCAGCCCCTCTTCGGCCGCGTAAACCTCAGCATCAACGGCGCCGAACACAACCTCACCACCCTGCAGCTCATTCAGCAATACAACAACGGCAAGGGCCCCAAGGCCGTGACCCGTCAGCTCGAACAGCTCTACTTCCAATATGGCCGCTACCTCGCCCTCGGATCCAGCCGCGGCATCGCCGTGCCTAACAACCTCCAGGGCATCTGGACCGGCTTCAACCGCAACCGCTGGTACAACAGCCAAATCCAACCCTGGAACGCCGACATCCACGCCAACATCAACATCGAGATGAACTACTGGCCCGTAGAGTCGACCAACCTCTCCGAAACCCACATGCCCTTCCTGGACTACATTATTAATATGGCTACCGTCCAGCCGCAGTGGCGCGAAAACCCCTCCGTCTACGTCCACAACCCCGACGCCTCAAAAGGCTGGTCAATCTTCAACGAAAACAACATCTTCGGCGCCGGCTCAAGCTGGGGCAACAACTACGTAGTGGCCAACGCATGGTATTGCACCCACCTCTGGGAACACTACCTCTTCACCCAAGACAAGGAATTCCTCCAGCGCGCACTCCCCACCATGTGGGGCGCTTGCGAATTCTGGATTGAACGCCTCAAACTCGTCAACGGCGAATACCTCTGCCCCAACGAACAGAGCCCCGAACAAGGCCCCGGCAGCGAAGACGGTGTGGCCCACGCCCAGCAGATCGTAGCCGAACTCTTTGACAACACCCTCGCCGCCGTCGAAGTCCTCGGCGAAGAAAACTGCGGCATCAGCGCCGACGACCTCGCAACCCTCCGCGAACGCAACGAAAAACTCGACCGCGGCCTCGCCACCGAGAAATTCACCGCCGCCGCCGGTTGGACCGCCAACGGCCTCACCACCAAGGACCTCCTCCTGCGCGAATGGAAATATAGCAACTACACCGCCGGCCAGAACGCTCACCGCCACCTCAGCCACCTGATGTGTCTCTACCCCTTCGGCCAGGTGCCCCCCACCTCTGAATTCTTCACCCCCGCCGTCAACTCCCTCACCCAGCGCGGCGACGGCGCAACCGGCTGGTCCATGGGCTGGAAGATCAACCTCTGGGCCCGCGCCCTCGACGGTGACCACTCCCACACCATCCTCAAAAATGCCCTCACCAACGGCATCTACAACAACCTCTACGACAAGCACCCGCCCTTCCAGATCGACGGCAACTTCGGCGCAACCTCCGGTATCACCGAAATGCTCCTCCAGAGCCACGACGGCGTTTACCTCCTCCCCGCCCTCCCCTCCGCCTGGGCTTCCGGCGAAGTCTCCGGCCTCAAAGCCCGCGGCAACTTCACCGTCGACATCAAGTGGGCCGACAACAAGCTCAAAGAAGCCAAGATCGTCTCCAACAAGGGCTCACTCCTCCGCCTCCGCTCAGCTGACCTCCTCAACACCCGCCTCAACCTCAACGGCCAGGTGATCGAACCCGAAGTCAACGCAACCCGCTACTTCACCGAGATTCCCACCGAAGAAGGCGACATCCTCACTGCCACCTACGACCCCGACTACACCCAGCCCAACGTCGTCACCGACCCCGATGATCCCGTTGCCATCGTAGCCCCCGCCGCCGACGGCATGAAAGTCAGCGTCAGTAATGGCGAAGTAACCGTAACCGGCGCCGCCGCAATCACCATCTACGACATGACCGGCCGCACCATCGCCACCGGCACCAACTCCGCCAAGGTGGCCACCCAAGGCCCCGCCCTCATCTCCGCCACCGCCCCCACCGGCGCCACCCAAACCTTCAAAATCATCCTCTAACATCCCCCCATACAAAACCATCAGAGTAATCGCGGGGGCGATTACTCTGATGGTTTTGTATTACCTTCCCCCCCCCCAATAACTCCGATTGCTCCGATTGCTCTCATATTGAGCAAATTTCGGGGAAAATCTTGCAATCAGCCAAAATTTTGCGTATCTTTGTAGGCAAACTCAACCCCGTTCGAAAACATAACCCACAGATATGAAAGCTGAAGAAATAAAGAAACTCTTTGACACCTTCGAATCCATCGCCATCGACTATGAAGGCGTAGAATGTTGGAGCGCCCGCGAACTTGCTCCGGTTATGGGCTATGCCCAATGGCGTAACTTCCAATCAATCATAGAAAAGGCCAAAGATTCCGCCCAAAATACCGGTGAGGATTTGTCCCATCATTTTGCTAACGTCAGCAAAACGATACCCATGCCGAAAGGCGCTGAGCGTCAGATAGATGACGTAATGCTGACTCGATATGCATGCTATCTTATTGCGCAAAATGGCGACCCTCGAAAGCCGGAAATCGCATTTGCGCAGAATTATTTTGCCGTTCAAACGCGTCGAGCCGAGCTCGTGCATCAGCGCCTGCTGGATTACGAACGCGTCCAAGCCCGCGAAAAACTTGCCGACACAGAGCATCATCTTTCCGGAATCCTCTATGAGCGTGGAGTTGATAGCAAAGGGTTTGCCATTATCCGCACAAAGGGCGACCAGGCCCTCTTCGGGCTTAACACCGCCATGATGAAACGCCGAGTAGGCGCCCCGGAAAAGCGCCCACTCGCAGATTTTCTCTCAACCTTGGCTATCAAAGCAAAAGATTTTGCAGCTGAGATGACGTCGGTCAATGTCCAACAAAAAGACCTCCGTGGGCAAGTCAACATTGAGCACGAACACATAGACAACAACACCGCCGTGCGCAATATGCTCCTTGACCGCGGAATTCGCCCGGAAACCCTACCCCCAGCCGAAGACATTAAAAAGGTGGAGCGCAGACTCAAGGCAGAAGAAAAGAAAATCCTCCCCTCCAAAAAGAAAAATTAACCCACGAACGGGGAAAATTTTGCAGTCAGGGGAAAATTGCGTAACTTTGCATAAACTATAAAC
>CAZLMV010000064.1:0-10805 GCA_964560625.1 uncultured Bacteroides sp.
AAAGGGGTCGCGGCCCTCGCGGTCGAGTTTGTTGACGAAGATGATCACCGGGGTGTTGCTCATGCGGCACACCTCCATCAGTCGGCGGGTTTGCTGCTCGACGCCCTTGGCCACGTCGACCACGATGATTACGGAGTCAACGGCCGTTAGCGTGCGGTATGTATCCTCGGCAAAGTCCTGGTGGCCGGGGGTGTCGAGGAGGTTGATTTTGTAGTCTCCATAGTTGAAACCCATCACGGAGGTGGCCACGGAGATGCCTCTCTGCTTTTCGATTTCCATCCAGTCAGAGGTGGCGGTCTTTTTGATTTTGTTGCTCTTTACGGCGCCGGCAATGTGGATAGCGCCGCCGAAGAGCAGGAGCTTTTCGGTGAGGGTGGTTTTGCCCGCGTCGGGGTGAGAGATGATGGCGAAAGTGCGCCGGCGGGATATTTCGTCAGTTAATGTTGCCATGGGTTATTGCTTGATTCAGGGAGTCAACCCAGTGAGGGGTTTCGACGCCATAGGTAAGTCTGATTTTGGAAGTATTGAGGGCCGAGAAGGGGGGGCGCATGGCTCCGGAGCCTGCGGCGAAGTTGTCGGAGCTGACGGGGAGGAGCTCGACGGAGTCGTTGAGGCCGCTGAGGCGGAGAATAGCCTTGGCGAAGTCATAGCGCGAGCAGAGCCCGGAGTTGCAGTAATGGTAAATGCCCGGGAACCACTGGGGAGTGGAGAGTATTTTAAGGATCGCGCGCGCGAGGTCGTCGGCGTTGGTGGGCGAGCCTATTTGGTCGTCGACCACGCTCAGGCACTTTTCGGCGCGGGCTTTGCTGATGATTTTCGCGGGGAAGTTATTGGCGGTCTCGAGGTTGTAGAGCCAGGAGGTGCGTATGATGATGCTTTCGGGGGCGAGGGCCAAGAGGGCGGTTTCGCCGGCGCGCTTGGAGGTGCCGTAATGGCTTATGGGATTGACTTTTGCGCTTTCGGGGTAGGCGCAGTGGGTTTGGCCGTCAAAGACGAAGTCGGTGGAGATATGAATGACCTTGGCGCCGAAATTGTCGGCGGCGATGGCTAATTTCTTCACGGCATCATTGTTGATGGCGGTGCAGGCGGCTTTGTCTTCCTCGGCGCGGTCCACGTCGGTAAAGGCGGCGCAGTTGACGATGTGGGTAACTCCCTCATCCTCAATCATTCGGCTGAGCTGCTCGGCATTGGAGATGTCGAGGTCGGCATGGTCGGCATAGACTATCGAAGCGCCTAAGGGGGAGGCGTCAAGAATCTTGCGCAGGGCCTTGCCTAACTGTCCGTTTGCGCCGGTTATGAGTATTTTCATCCTTTATGGGGTTGGGTTAAGATTTTTTGCGTAAGAAATAGAGCGGGGTGGGCTCAAATCGGGGCAGGGTGATGATTTCCAAGTCAGTGAGATTCTCCTGCTCGCCGGAGCCGATGCGCAGCTCGGGGTTGACGGCCGCGACGCTTTGGCGATGGACCTCGAGGGTTTTCTGCGGGGTGTTATTGTCGTTGCTCAGATGGCAGAGAAACACGTAGCGCAGTCCGGGGTGCCACTTGCGGGCCACGAACTCGGCGCTTACCTGATTGTCCAAGTGGCCGTTATCATGCTCAATGCGGGCTTTGAGATAGTCCGGATAGGAGCCGGTCAGGAGCATTTGGCGGTCATAATTGCTCTCGATGACCATGAAGTTCACTCCGGTGAAATAATGGTCCACGCGGTCAGAGATGCATCCAAGGTCGGTGGCCACGGCCATGGTGGTTTCGCCGTGGCGAATGTGGAAGCCACAGTTGTCCGAGCCGTCGTGCATCACCTCAAAGGGGGTGATGGTGAAGTTGCCGATGGAGAACTCAAATTCCTTGTAGATGGCTCGGTGATAGTCCTTTACGCGGCGACTCATGGAGTGGCGGCGCAGCATGCCGTTGAGCACTCGCGGCGTGCAGTAAACTAACAGGTGGCGGTGATTGCGGAGCAGGGAGTAGACATATCGCACGTGGTCGCCATGGTCGTGGGTCAGCAGGATACCCTTGACGTGGGTCATGGGGATTCCCTGGGCCTTGAGGGTGTTTTCCACGGTTGCGCCCTCCACTCCGGCGTCAATCAGGAAGCCGCTGCGGTCGTCGCCAATGTAGGAGCAATTGCCCGAACTTCCGGAGCCGAAGCTCATGAATCGGAGGGTCTCGGCGCGGCCGCGTTGGGCCTGATCCTCGGCGGCTTTTTGGGCGCGAATCAGGGGCGTCTCGCCCAATTGCTCGGGCGAGAAGAGCTCGGGATAACCCGAGTCAGGGTGGGTCAACGAATTTTTGCTCTTTTTGGTGGTCATGAGTAAAGGAGAAAAATCGTTGGTATCTTGTTATAGTCGTAACTCTCTCGGCGCCAGCGCTCTAAGGGGAGCGTTTTCACCGATTGGCGCGGGCCGGTGAGGTCAGAGGCCACGCAGAGGAGCATCTTGGCGGGGAGCGTGGAGGCTAATTCGCTGATCAGCTTGTTGTTGCGATAGGGTGTCTCGATGAAAATCTGCGTTTGGCGCTCGCGGTCAATGCGTCGGATCATCTCGCTCAGGCGCTTGCGGCGCTCGCCCTCGTCGATGGGCAAATAGCCTTCAAAGGCAAAGCGCTGGCCATTAAAACCGCTGGCCATCAGCCCTAATAACAGGCTGTTAGGCCCCACTAAGGGGATCACCTCGAGCCCGCGACGCTGGGCGGCGGCCACGAGGTCGGCCCCGGGGTCGGCCACGGCAGGACACCCGGCCTCGGAGATGACGCCAATGGGCAGGCCCTCCTTGAGCAGCGGGGCCAACATCGGCTCGACGGCCTCGGCGGGGGTGTGCTCACTGAGCTCCGTGAATTGGCACTCATCTATGGGGAAATCGCGATGGGCGGCGCGCAGAAATCGGCGTGCAGAGCGCAGATTTTCAACGACAAAATGGCGTATACCCCGCAGCAAATCAAGGTTTTGCTGCGGAAGCACCCGGCTGAGATTGACGTCGCTCAACCCCACCGGAAACAGATACACTGCCGGACGCAATTCTTCCATAAATATGCCTACAAATTTACAAAAAATTCCCCAAACCACCAAATCCCCCTCGATTTTATGCCCGAGCAATCGGAGCAATCAGAGCAATCAGAGCAATTGGAGTTATTGGAGCAATCAGAGCAATCAGAGCAATTGGAGCAATTGGAGAGGGGGACGCTGGGGGCTTTGCGGTTAATTTGAGTTTAAGGGCCGCGCGGGGTTGGTGTGCGCGGCCCTGGGAAGGTGTGTGTGCTTTTGGGATTAGAGGATTTGGTGGAGGTGGGTGCGGAGAGGGTCGGAGAGGGCTGCGGCGAGGGCGATGGAGGCGTAGAGGGCCTCGGGGAGTGCAAAGGCCAGGGCGAGCCAGAGGCCGAGGGCGACTGCGGCGATGATGCCGAGGGCGAGGAGGGCCGTGATGGTTGCGGAGCGGCGGAGGCGGGTTTCGCGGTCGGAGGCGGCGGCGGGGCGGCGCATGGTGATGGTCTGTTGCATATTCTTAGGGGTTTTAATGGTTTTCACGCTGCAAAGTTACGCACTGAAGGGGCAATAACTCTGCTCAATGAAGTTAAAGATTGCAAAAGGTTTTTGGAAGTGGCGCAAGATTTATCGGACTTCGCGGATTTATAAGTAACTTTGCAGACATGAAAAAAGTAGCAATCCTGCTGATGTTATTGCCGCTGATGGCGGTGGCGCGCACGGCCCGCGAGTTTTTTCTTGCGGCGCCCGCTGAGATCGTGGGCTATGTTGACGAGTCGGCGCGCTTGGATATGTTGGATTATTTCGACGCCGGGCTCAAGGATCACTCCGTGAGGTCGGCAAGGGACGTGCAGGTGCGCCTGACGGAGCTGACTGACTCGGGGCTGACGCTGCGCGCGGGCGAAGTGCAGACCATCAGTCTGCGCTTGCTTTCGGCGAAGGGTGATACGGCCGTGGCCGTCGTTGAGACGTTTGCCACTCCGGCGCCTGATTCGAAGCTCACTATATATAATAAGGTGTGGGAACCGCTCCCCAAGGCATGGAAGGCGCCCGCCGATAAGGAGTGGGGCGCGCCGGCAGCGGCGTTTTTGCTGACGGAATACACCCTTGAGGGCGACACGCTGACGCTGACTGACCGCACGGCCCAATGGAAGGACGAATGGACCCCGGCGGTCAAGGAGATGCGCTACGTTTGGCAACCTAAATCGGTAAAATTCAAGCGATTAAAATGAACGAGCAGCGGCAATCAATGACCCTCCTTGACTTGCAGCAGCAACTGCAGGCGCTGATTTCGCAATTTGGTCGCGGAATCTGGGTGACGGCAGAGCTGAGCGACGTGCGCGAGCGCGGGCCGCACTGCTACATGGAGCTGATTCAAAAAGACGCGCAGTCGGGCCAGACCGTGGCCAAGGCGCGCGCCACGATTTGGGCCAACGTTTGGAAAGGACTGAAATATAACTTCCTGCGGGCTACGGGTCAGCCCTTTGCTTCGGGATTGACCGTAATGGTGAAGGTAAATGCTGAGTATCACCCCCTTTACGGGATGAATCTCAACATCGTAGACGTCGACCCGACTTACACGCTTGGCGAGCGCGAACGGCGCCGCCAGGAGATCCTTGACCGACTGAAAAGGGATGGCGTCCATGACCTTAATAAGGAGTTGGAACTGCCGGAGCCGTGCCTGCGCATTGCCGTGATCAGTGCGCCCGGGGCGGCGGGATTCGGCGACTTTATCAACCAGCTTTTGCTCAATAACCCGCGGCGCATAGCGTTTCGGCCGGAGCTTTTTCCGGCTTTGATGCAGGGCGCGGGCGTGTCGGCCTCGGTTCGTGGGCAGCTCGACCGCATTGCGGCGCGGGAGGATGAATTTGACTGTGTGTGCATCATTCGCGGCGGCGGCGCGTCGACCGATCTTGACGGCTTCGACGACTATGAATTGGCGCTGAACGTGGCGCAATTTCCTCTGCCCGTGATAGTTGGCATCGGCCATGAACGGGACACGACGGTGCTCGACTTCATCTGCGCCGAGCGGGTCAAGACCCCCACTGCGGCGGCCGAGCTCTTGGCCTCGCGGGCAGGGGCGCTCCTTGACGACTTGCGCGGCGCGGCAGGAGCTATGCTTCAGATAGTCAGCGACATAATCGGCGACTCGCGGCAGCAGTTGGCCTACCTTGACGGGCAGGTGCGCACCCTTCCGCTGCAAGCCATTGATCGCGCCGGGCGCCGCTTGGACCACGCCACGATGACCTTGGGCCAGACGGGGCGCAACCGGATTATGCCGATGTTTTCGCGCTTAGATCGCGCGGCAGACATGATTAAAAGCGTGGGCGCCAACCGCTTAGCCCTTGCGGGGCAGAAACTGCAGGGGGCGGAGACGCTTTTGGCCGCTTTGTCGCCTCAGGCGGTGCTCAATCGAGGGTTCTCCATCACGCGGGTCAACGGGCGCACGGTGCGCTCGGCGGCCGACGTCAAAGAGGGCGATTTAGTGGTGACTCAAGTGGCCTCCGGAGTGATAGAAACAAGAAAAATATAAAAATTATTAACAAATTTTTGCGAATATAGGGTGTGTTTAAGAATTTTTTCGTAAATTTGCACCTAAATAGACAAAAAACGTAGTAAATAAAACATGATCACGTTATCCATTTCTAACGGCGTTCTGGCTGTTACAGCGGCACTTACGGGCCTTGGCTTAGTGGCGCTGGCCACTATGATGGCCAAGCTGATAGCCCCGCGTTCGTTCAATGAGCAGAAGGGTGAGGCATACGAATGTGGTATTCCTACCCGCGGCGTATCCATGGCACAGTTTAAGATCGGCTATTATCTTTATGCCATCTTGTTTCTGATGTTTGATGTGGAGTGTGTCTTCTTATTTCCTTGGGCAGTACGGGCCAAGGAGCTCGGCGTTGAAGGTTTGGCCTGCATCGCCGTGTTTTTCATTATTTTGGTATTAGGCCTGGTATATGCCTGGCGGAAAGGAGCACTCCAATGGAAGTAACGACCAAATCCATGCCCTACGAGGACTGGAAAGACAACGAATATATCGAATCGATGGTCAACGAGCTGAAGGCCTCGGGCACGAACGTCATTGTCGGCTCGCTGGATAAGCTCATCAACTGGGGTCGCTCTAACTCGCTGTGGCCCTTGACGTTTGCCACGTCCTGCTGTGGCATCGAATTTATTGCCTTAGGCGCCGCCCGCTATGACATGGCCCGCTTTGGCTGGGAAGTGGCTCGTTCGTCGCCCCGCCAGGCTGACTTTATGATGGTTGCCGGCACGATTGTTCATCGCATGGCGCCGGTGGTTCGCCGCCTCTATGACCAGCTGGCCGAGCCTAAGTATGTGATTGCCTGCGGCGGTTGTGCCATCTCCGGCGGTCCGTTTAAGAACTCTTACCATGTGCTCAAAGGGGTAGGGGAGATCATTCCGGTCGACGTCTACTGTCCCGGCTGCCCGCCGCGCCCCGAGGCCATGATTTACGCCATCATGCAGCTGAGCCGCAAGGTGAAAGTGGAGAAATTCTTCGGCGGCGCAAACCGCAAGGAGAGCCAAAAGGAGTTCCTCAAGAACCATCCCATCGCTGACACCACCAATTAATCAAGATTCATCACACTCCATTATATATAAAGTATATGGCAAACATTCAGGAAACCATAGCCAAGCAATTCCCCGAGGTTGAATTCGCTCAGGGAGAGACACTTGAGCTTAATGTTCCCGACGCCAAATGGCATGACGTCGCCGCCACGCTGAAAAAGGATTTCGGCTTTGACAATCTGCGCGCCCTCATCGGCATGGACTGGGGCGAGCAGTTAGGCATTGTGTGCTATCTGGTCAACTCAAAGACTTACGAAATGGTAAGGGTGAAGGTCGTGGCCGACGGTCGCGACAACCCGTTCCTGCACTCCGTGACCGACCTCTTTACCGTGGCCGGCATCTACGAGCGCGAAGTGTTTGATTTCTATGGAATTAAGTTTATCGGCAACCCGGACATGCGCCACCTTTTCCTGCGCGGCGACTGGGTTGGCCATCCCTTCCGCAAGGATTATGACACGAACCCGACGCTGAACCCCGTGCGCCTTGACCATGAAGAAGTTGAGGACACGACGGTTGAATACGTCGAAGGCCCCGACGGCAAGATTCACGCCGAAAAGCGCGTGATTTTCGCCCCGGAAGACTTCGTGGTCAACATCGGCCCGCAGCACCCCGCAACTCACGGTGTGCTACGCCTGCGCACGGCTGTCGACGGCGAAGAAATCAAGAAAATTGACCTCTACCTCGGCTACATCCACCGCGGCATCGAAAAACTCTGCGAAGGACTCACCTATCCGCAGACCATTCACTTCACTGACCGCTTGGATTACCTTGGCGCACTGATGAATAGCCACTGCCTCTGCATGTGTATCGAAAAAGCCATGCAGATCGAAGTGCCCCGTCGCGCCCAGGTGATTCGCTGCATCATGGATGAGCTGATGCGTCTGAACTCTCACCTGTTGGCCATGGGCACGTTCTGCATGGACCTTGGCGCCACGACGATGCTGTTCTACGCCCTGCGCGAGCGCGAAACCATCCTCGACATCTTCGAGAAGACCACGGGCGCGCGCATGACGTTCAATTACAACGTCATCGGCGGTGTTCGCCAGGACTTGGCAGACGATTTCGTCGCCGACGTCAAGGCGCTCCTCGAAATCATGCCCAAGGCTATCAAGGAATATAATAAGGTGTTCACCGGCAACATCATCGCCAAAAACCGCATGGAAGGCGTCGGCGTGTTGACCGAAGATGCCGCTGTGGCCTACAACGTTACGGGCCCGGCCGGCCGCTCGGCAGGTTGGAACTACGACGTGCGCCGCGCGCAGCCTTACGGCATCTATCCTGAATTGGATTTCGACGTCGTGACCCGCACCGAGGGCGACTCCATGGCCCGCTTCAAGGCGCGCATCACCGAAATGGAACAGAGCTGCCGCATCATCGCCCAGCTTATTGACAATATCCCCGAAGGCGACATCTGCGCCAAGGTGCCCAAAGTGATCAAACTCCCTGAAGGCCACTGGTTCCAGGAAGTGGAAACGGGCAAGGGCGCCTTTGGCTGCTACATTGAAAGCACCGGCACCACGTCGCCCTGGCGCATGAAGTTCAACTCGCCCTGCTTCTGCCTGGCCGGCGTCGTGGACCATCTGTGTCGCGGCCAGAAGATTGCCGACCTTATCACCATCGGCGGCACGCTGGACTACATCGTTCCTGATATTGACCGTTAATTGCCTGTCTCTCCATTCATTTCACATTAATAATTATGCAAGACCTTTCATTCATCACCCACTGGATTGACAATCTTCTCCGCGTGACGTTAGGTTGCCCCGATTGGCTGACCGTGACGCTCGAGTGCGTGCTCTTAGGCGTAGTGCTCTTATTAGTCTACGCTCTGTTGGCGCTGTTCTATATCTGGTTCGAGCGTAAAGTCTGCGCGGCGTTCCAGTGTCGTCTCGGCCCGAACCGCGTAGGTCCCTTCGGATTGCTGCAATCGTTTGCCGACATGTTCAAGATGCTCACCAAGGAGCTCATCGTGCTGAACCATACGGATAAATTCCTCTTTGCCTTGGCTCCGTTCTTGGTAATCATGGCTTCGATGCTGTCGTTTGCCGTGCTCCCCTGGGGCCGCGGCTTGCAGGCCATCGACTTCAATATCGGCATCTTCTTCCTCTTGGCTTGTAGCTCCATCGGCGTGTTGGGTATCCTCTTGGCCGGTTGGTCGTCAAACAATAAGTTCACCCTTATCGGTGCACTCCGCTCCGGCGCCCAGATGGTTTCTTATGAAATCTCCATCTCGCTGTCGGTTATCACCATGGTGGTGCTCGCCGAGTCAATGAGCGTAAGTGACATTGTCGCTAAGCAGGACCATTGCTGGTTTATCTTCTCTGGCCATATCCCCGCCATCATCGCTTTCTTGGTCTACATCATTGCCGGCACGGCGGAAACCAACCGCGGCCCGTTTGACCTTCCCGAAGCTGAAAGTGAGCTCACCGCCGGTTACCACACCGAATATTCCGGCATGCACTTCGGCTATTTCTACTTGGCTGAATACCTTAACATGTTCATCATCGGCGGCGTGGCTGCCCTGCTCTTCTTCGGCGGCTGGATGCCCTTCCACATTCCCGGTTGGGACGGCTTCAACCACGTGATGGACTATATTCCCTCGGTGATCTGGTTCCTCGGCAAGGCCGTTGCGCTGACTTACATCATCATCTGGTTCAAGTGGACGTTCCCGCGCCTGCGTATTGACCAACTTCTGTCGTTTGAATGGAAGTATCTGATGCCCATCAGCTTGGTCAACCTCGTGTTGATGACCCTCATCGTCGTGTTCGGACTTACTTTTTAATAATTTAGCATCTACTCCAAAATAAATGAGCGATAAATACGGAAAAGTTGCCCAGGTGATCGGCCCGGTGGTCGACGTGGCCTTTGAGGGCGATGCCACAGCCCTTCCTCCCATCTATACGGCGCTTAAGATTGTCCGCCCCGACGGCTCAGAGTTGGTCCTTGAAGTGGAACAGCACATCGGCGAAGAAACCGTGCGCTGCGTGGCCATGGAGAGCACCGACGGCCTCTGTCGCGGCATGCAGGTTGAAAACATGGGCCATCCCATCGCCGTGCCCACCGGCGAGCAGGTCAAGGGCCGCCTCCTCAACGTCGTTGGCCAAGCCATTGACAATCTCAAGCCGCTGGAACGCACCGACCTGCGCCCCATTCATCAGCCCGCGCCCAAGTTTGAAGACCTCACCATCTCCACCGAGATCCTCCAGACCGGCATCAAGGTCATTGACCTGCTTGAACCTTACTCCAAGGGCGGCAAAATCGGCCTCTTCGGCGGCGCCGGCGTAGGCAAGACCGTGCTTATCATGGAGCTGATCAACAATATCGCCAAGGGCCACAACGGCTTCTCCGTGTTTACCGGCGTCGGCGAACGCACCCGTGAAGGTAACGACCTGCTCCGCGAAATGATTGAGAGCGGCGTTATCAAATACGGTGAAAAATTCGCCGAAGGCATGGAAAAAGACCAGTGGAACCTCCACGACGTCGACATGGAGAAGGTCTCCGAAAGTCAGGCCGCCCTTGTGTTCGGCCAGATGAACGAGCCCCCGGGCGCACGTCTGCGCGTGGCTCTGACCGGTCTGACCGTGGCCGAACAGTTCCGCGACCAAGACGGCGGCGGCAAGGACATCCTGCTGTTCATTGACAATATTTTCCGTTTCACCCAGGCCGGTTCCGAGGTGTCAGCCCTCTTGGGCCGCATGCCCTCGGCCGTAGGTTATCAGCCCACCTTGGCCTCTGAAATGGGTATGCTTCAGGAGCGTATCACTTCCACCAAAAACGGCTCAATCACCTCCGTGCAGGCCATCTACGTGCCCGCCGACGACTTGACCGACCCTGCTCCCGCCACTACCTTCTCATTCCTTGACGCAACGACCGTGCTCTCCCGTAAGATTGCCGAGCTCGGCATCTATCCGGCCGTTGACCCCTTGGAATCAACCTCGCGAATCCTTGACCCGAACATCATCGGCGAAGACCATTATAACACGGCGCAGGCCGTCAAGCAGCTCCTGCAGAAATACAATGAGCTGCAAGACATCATCGCCATTCTCGGCGTGGACGAACTCAGCGATGACGACAAGCTCGTGGTGGCCCGCGCACGCCGCGCCCAGCGCTTCCTGTCGCAGCCCTTTAATGTGGCCGAGCAGTTCACGGGCCTCCCCGGCGTGATGGTGCCCCTGCAGGAAACCATCCGCGGCTTCAAGATGATTCTCAGCGGCGAGATGGACCAGTATCCCGAACAGGC
>CAZLMV010000065.1:0-6903 GCA_964560625.1 uncultured Bacteroides sp.
GGGGGACTTGGTGGTTTGGGAAAAAATTGCTAAATTTGGGGGCATTTTTAGTGTGAATTTTTTATGACTGTTCTTGAATCTTTGAGGGCTTCTTCGGGGCCTGTCTTTTCGTTTGAAATCCTTCCGCCGCTGAAGGGTAATAATATCCAACGCGTTTTTAACGTGATAGATAAGCTTAGGGAGTTTGACCCTAAGTACATCAACATTACGTCGCATCATAGCGAGGCTATTTATGTGCCGCTGCCTGATGGGTCTCATCGCCGCGTCGTGACGCTCAAGCGCCCGGGGACGGTGGCCATCGCTGCGGCCGTGCAGCAAAAGTATGGAATCGCGGCGGTGCCTCACATTATTTGCAAGGGTTTCACCCGCGAGGAGACGGAGTATGCGCTGATTGACCTTAATTTCTTGGGAATCGAGAACTTACTGCTGCTGCGCGGCGACTCTAAGAGCGTCGACACGGCTCATCAGGACCCCGCGCTTTATAATGAGTATGCCACTGACTTGCAGCGCCAGGTGAATGATTTCAATCGCGGAATCGCCTTGGATGGCACTCCGCTGCCCGGCATTGACCGTCCGTTTGCTTACGGCATGGCTTGCTATCCGGAGAAGCACGAGGAGGCGCCTAACATGGACTGGGAGCTTGAGATAGCCCGCCGCAAGGTGGAGGGTGGGGCGCAATACCTTGTCACTCAGATGTTTTTCGATAATCAGAAGTATTATGACTTCGTGGAGGCTTGCCGCCGCGCGGGCATCGATGTGCCGATCATTCCGGGTTTGAAGCCGGTGATCAAGAAGGATCAGTTGGTGGTGCTTCCGCGCGTGTTTAAGTGCGACATTCCCGAGGCTTTTGCCGCCGAATTGCGCCGCTGTCAGACCGATTCAGAGGTGATTGAGGTGGGCGTGGAGTGGTGCACGGCTCAGGCGCGCGATTTGATTGCCCACGGCGTTCCGGGGCTGCATTTTTATTCGCTGATGGCCTCCGAGAGTGTGCGCCGGGTTTGTAAAAACGTATTTTAAATGAAGCGGTTAACGGAGAGGGTCCTGGTTCTTGACGGAGCCATGGGCACGATGATTCAGCGCTTAGGGCTGACGGAGGAAGACTTTCGCGGCGAGCGTTTTGCGGCGCATACGGGGGAGTTAAAGGGCTGTAACGACGTGCTCAATCTCACTCGCCCGCAGGCCATTGAGGCGATTCATCGGGCTTACATTGCTGCCGGGGCTGACATTATTGAGACGAACACTTTCAATTCCAACGCTATCTCCTTGGCTGACTATGGCTTAGAAGGGTTAGCACGGGAAATTGCCCGTGCCGGCGCCCAAGTGGCTCGCCGAGCTGCGGAGGGGACGCAGACGCTCGTTTGCGGCTCCATGGGCCCGACGAATGTGTCGCTCTCCTTAGGCAACGAAGGCGTTGATTTTGACCAACTTGCGGAGGCTTACTGCGAGCAAGCCGCCGGGCTTATTGAAGGCGGAGTGGACCTGCTGATGATTGAGACGGCGTTTGACACTCTCAATGCCAAGGCCGCTATCGTAGGCATCGAAAAGGCGCAGGCCGAACTGGGCCGCCGTGTGCCTCTGATGATTTCCGCAACGCTCACTGAATCAGGGCGTTTGCTCTCGGGGCAGACCCTCAGGGCCTTTGTCAACTCCGTGCGCCATGCCCGCCCGCTCTCCATAGGCCTCAACTGCGGCTTCGGCGCCGACGGGATGATTCCTTATCTCCACGAACTCAAGGACTTAGACTGCCTCGTCAGCTGTCATCCTAACGCCGGCCTCCCCAATGAACTTGGCCAATATGACGAGACGCCTGAGCGCATGGCTCGCTCCGTTGAGATCATTCTCGGCGAGGGCTTGGTCAATATCATTGGCGGCTGCTGCGGCACCACTCCGGAGCATATCGCCCTGATTCGCAAAGCCGCCGATTCGGCTCGCCCGAGGCAAGTGCAAAAGCCTGATAATGAGCTACATCTTTCCGGTTTAGAGGCGCTCGATGTCCCCGTGGGCGACTTCCTGAAAGTGGGCGAGCGCTGCAATGTGGCCGGCAGTCGCAAGTTCCTAAACCTTATTAAGGAGGGCAATTTTTCCGAGGCCCTCGAAATTGCCCGCGCGCAAGTTCGGGCCCGCGCGCGAGTGCTCGACATCAACATGGACGACGGCCTTCTCGATGCCCCTGAGGCGATGGCGCAATTCGTTGGACTGCTGACAATTGACCCCGTCACGGCCCCCGTGCCGCTGATGATTGACTCGAGCGATTTTGCCGTGATTGAGCGCGCGCTGAAACTCATTCAAGGGTGCTCCATAGTCAACTCTATCAGCCTCAAGGAAGGCGAGGAAGCCTTCCTAAACCATGCCCGCACCATTCGCCAACTTGGTGCAGCAGTGGTAGTTATGGCCTTCGACGAAAAAGGCCAGGCCGACACTTTTGAGCGCAAAATTGAGATTTGCGCCCGCTCCTATAAATTATTGACCGAAAAAGCCGGATTTCGCGGCGAGGAAGTAGTTTTTGACCCCAACGTCCTCGCTGTGGCCACCGGAATTCCCGCTCACGACTCCTATGCTCTGGACTTTCTCGGGGCCTGCGAATGGATCACGGCGAACCTTCCCGGCGCTCGAGTAAGCGGCGGAGTGAGCAATCTATCTTTCTCATTTAGAGGCAATAACCCGCTGCGCAAGGCCATGCATGCGCTCTTCATTGACCATGGACGCACACGCGGACTTGGCATGGCTATCATGAACCCGACGGCGCCGATTGCTCCCACGGCCGACATGGACCCTGCGATGCTTGAGGCGATTGACGACGTGCTCCTCTGTCGTCGCACGGATGCCACGGAGCGACTTACTGATATTGCCGCGCAGACCATGCCGCAATCCCCTGCTCCAAAGGCCGTTACGCCGAAGAAGGAGAAACACCAACCCACGCTGGGCGAACTGCTGATTTCCGGCTCTACCGAAGGCTTGGAGGCGCAATTAGAAGCCGCGTTGGAGAGGGTAGGGACCGCCATGGGAGTGATCAACGGCGAGCTGATGGACGCTATGAATCAGATTGGCGAGCTTTTTGGTGCGGGCAATATGTTTTTGCCGCAAGTGGTTCGTTCAGCGGCAGTTATGCGCCATGCCGTGGATTATCTGACGCCTCGCATTGAGGCCGAGGGGAAGGCCGACGGGGCCGATTCGTCGCGCCCAGTGATGGTTTTGGCCACGGTCAAGGGTGATGTGCATGACATCGGCAAGAACATTGTGGCCGTCGTGATGCGCTGCGCCGGATTCCGCATCGTTGACCTCGGAGTGATGGTCCCGGCTGAGAAAATCATCGAGACCGCCATTGCGGAACGTGCTGATGCAATAGGACTTAGCGGGCTGATAACCCCCTCGCTTAAGGAGAT
Organism: uncultured Bacteroides sp.; assembly: GCA_964560625.1. Lineage (GTDB taxonomy): Bacteria > Bacteroidota > Bacteroidia > Bacteroidales > Muribaculaceae > UBA3263. Next base: position 3,384 of record CAZLMV010000065.1, read on the forward strand.
GGCCAACGTGGCTGCGCGCCTTGAGGAGCGAGGCATGACCGTGCCTCTGTTCGTGGGCGGCGCCACGACTTCCGAGCTGCATACGGCGCTGAAAATCGCTCCGCTTTACTCCGGGCCGGTGGTGCGCACGGCTGATGCTGCTTCTCTTCCCGCCATAGCCAAGCAAATTTCTGATTCTGAGGTGGTTGAGGCTATTCGCGGCGAGCAGGAGGCCCTGCGCCGCAATCATGCAGAAAAAGCCCCGGCGCTGACCCTCGAGCAGGCCCGACAGACCGCCAAACCCGTTGAAAATCCGGCTCCTACGCCCCTCAAACCGGGCCGACACGAATTTCACCCGACCAAAGAAGAGCTGCTGCCGCTGATTAATTGGCGTGCATTCTTAGGCGAATGGCGCATGGACCCCAAAGGCGACTCCGAGGAGGCCAAGAGACTGCTCCAAGATGCTGAGGCTGAGCTCCTTAAAATGGACGTTAAGGTTAATGCCGTGGTCAACATTCTCCCCGCCCGGCGCACTGCTCCCGAGGTCATCACTGTCGGCACCGTCGACCTCCATACACCCCGCTCCCTGCGCCCTAACACCGCAGACGGTCAATGCCTTGCGTTAGCAGACTTCGTTGCCGAGGAGGGCGACCACGTAGGCGTCTTCGCCGTCTGCTGCAACTTTGCTGACGAGGGCGACGAATTCCGCTCCATGCTCCGCCAAACCTTAGGCCATCGCCTTGCCGAAGCCGCCACCGAATGGCTCAACCGCAAGACCGACAGCGACTTATGGGGCGTCGAGAAGAGTATCCGTCCCGCCGTGGGCTACTCATCCCTTCCCGACCAATCCCTAATCTTCGTCCTCGACGAACTCCTCCCCCTCGCCCCCTTAGGCATAACCCTCACCGAAACCGGCGCCATGCACCCCGGCTCCTCCACCTGCGGCCTCCTCCTAACCCACCCCCGCGCCCGCTACTTCTAACTCATAGAACAAGCAAACACCCTGTTACTCAGATTGGTAACAGGGTGTTCGTGCGGTGTATGTTTACATGTAATTAGGATGATCCCAATAGTATAACACGTTTTCAGCCTTGGTTTTAAGTTTACCGCTCGCCAAGTTATATGCGCGCTGCATATAATCCCGAGCCACTTCTCTGGGCTTCTTAAATTGCCCCTTACAACCCTTTTGTTTATAGATCATTAGGGCTAAGCGGTACCATCCTTCGGGTTCTTGTGAGTATTGCCTCGTCAGTTCCGAATATAGGTTATAGGCTTCAGCGTATTTTTTCGACGTATACATTTTTGCTGCCTGGTTCAGATATTCTTTTGCTGATTTCGGACCCTCATCAGGAATGTCGATGTACTCGTCTTTTCGTGGCGCCTTATCCGTTGTTTTAATGCTTGTTATGCCCCCTCCATCAATGTCATAGTCAATTTCTTGCCAGAATTGATAATTCCGACCATTGCAAGCGATGTCTTTTTTGAGTTTCGTTACATAGAGCACCACTTCGTCCTTTCCGAGTTCAATGCCATTGACTGGAACGGTTTCCAGGACGTCGCAATCCATGTCAACTTTTCGCTCGGTAAAGATGTAGCGTTTCAGTTCTTTGCAATAACTCTGTGAAGTTATATTTGAACGTTGATCTAATCCTATAAAGTAGAATTCATTTCCTTGTAGGTTCAAATTCGCTTGAAAACACGATTGCATTGCTTGCTGAAGTTCGCTGGCACGGTTTACGTCGTTCTCACCGAGTTCGCCAAGTTCAATGATGCCACTGATGATGGTTTGAACTGCACTTGGAGTAGGCACCGATTTAGCGTCAACTTGCGAAATGCTTCCTCCGATGACTGCCACCAGCAGTAGCAGGCCTTTTCTTAATTTTTCCATGGACAAATAGTTAAGTTTATGCCCCAATATGATGTTTTCAACGAATAGGGCGGTTGAATTATGTCGCTTTCTTTAAATACATCATACGAAGGCATTTGCCATTCTAAACCGATATTCATACCAGTGGTCTTCATCAGTCTTCTTCCCGCGACAGTGACGCGAATCACGGGGACAATGCCGGCTTTCAATGCCGAAGCACCTTCTCCGTAAGGGCCTGAATAAGCAATAGGAATGTTATAGCGGACACCAAAGTCAAGAGCAACCCTGACGTTATGATGAATTGCGCCCAATTCGGCGATTCCACCTATGCCCACTTGCATCCAATGCATTGAATTCAAAGCCTTATCTGCCTCAAAATTGTAGCGATTCTCCCAATCGGTCATCATGCGATTGCTCGTTTGATAATGCAGTGATCCATAGCCTTTAAAGTTGAAAAATCCTACATTGTCAGTCTTATAGCCCATTTTGACGCCGGTACCAAGCAGGCTGAAAAGCTGATGAGGTTTGAAGCCCCATACATCAACGTCTGAGGTGATGGATTCTCCGGCGATTTCGCCGTCAATTATTCCTCCCATCATCCACATATTGTCCCAAACGAAATCATTCGAAGAACGGTTAATTAAGGCAGCAATACCCATGCCTGCAAAGACGGGTATGATATTCATGGAAGAAAATTCTCCCTTGAAGAAGAAGTGTTCGCTTTTTTCAGCAAACGTCTGCAGTGGTAGTAATCCTATGAATAGGATGATTATTAATTGCTTTATTTTCAACATAATAACTTACTTTTTTCGTAAATCTGTTATAAGCCATCCGGAATAATATGATTCGGGATGGACCACTTCTCTAACGGTAAAGACAAATCCCGGAACTTCGTTGAAGACCATCTGTACGTCATCACACTGAACATACTTTAACTCCTTGTTTTTCATCAACATAATGAATAGTGTCAGCGGGTCAAGCGCTTTTTGTGAGGAGATGATTCCTTCAATATATTCAGTCTTGTCGTTTAAAACATCGTCAAATTCCATGAAGTGCATCTCATATTCGAGCGGATTAATAGGGTAGATGGAATTGGGCTTGTAGATATGCAGTGAATCAAGTCCTTGCACATCAATCAGCGCCAGCCGTTTATACCCCGATTTAAATTCCTCTCTTTGGAAAATGAGATTGAGAGTCACCGGACTGCCTTTATATAAGAAGGAGCAGACGGCGATAATCTTCGTGGAAGGTTTGTCAATACCGATTTTGCTATTGTTTTTGACCACGGCATCTACAAATTCAGAGGCTAATTGCTTGTTCTGCACCGGGTCTTGGGAATTGACATAATCCACGTCAAAAAGATGGAGAATGTGATTCCCGGGGCCTTCGGTGACGGCCGTGGCGATTACCTCATTCGCTTCGTCGCCGTTAAAGCGCGCCGTAAATTCATCCACGCTTTTAACGTGAGCGTTAAAAAGTTCTGCCTCGGGGAAATTTGCCCGGGCCGCAAAGGATGAAATCACGGCGACAAGCGTAAGGACTGATTTTTTCGTAATATGCACGTTATCTATTTTTTTTAACTGATACAACATACATGTCGCCAATTTTTACGTCCCAGATGTGTTCTATCCCGTTAGCAGTACGGACGGCTGTATGGTCAATGTAAATTTTAAC
>CAZLMV010000065.1:7003-10777 GCA_964560625.1 uncultured Bacteroides sp.
TCACATTCGCCAATGAAGAGCTTGATGTTTGATTCCTTGGCATTTTGGCGCACCGGCATGGAGTTGCGATTGTCGGCCATGGTTTGCAGAAAGTCCTGGAAATCATCAAGTTTGTCTAAGATGCGGTCTTTCAGCTGCTCTTTTTCTTCCTCCGTGAGGCTTTGAGCATTAATCGAAGCTGTAGGCGCCATGAATCCGAAGATTAAGGCGCAAATGATTAGAAGTTTTTTCATGCTTTTGATCGTTTATTTATGAATTTCATGGATGCTGATCTCGTTCTTTTTGTCGTCGCCGCTCTCATTAATTATTGTGATGCGGGCAATGCGGCGAGCCAAAGCAATGCGGCGCAGGAAGTCCTCGGCATTTTCATAGTCGACCGTCATGCCGTTTCTTCCTAAGGTCCTGACTTTGGCACCCGGAGCAAAATAAGTGCGCAACACGTTAGGCACTTCCTGAAGTCTTTGGTCGCGCGAAACGCTTTGATCTACAAGCGAGTTGAGCGCAATTGACAGGTTACTTCGTGAGTTAAAATCGGAATCGTCCTTGCGGGTTTCAGACTTTCTGCGAGGTTCCGTTTCCAGCTCGTCGTCATCGATATCAACGGGCTTAGTGACGGATTTGCGCACTTCATAATAGGGTACCTGAGAAGCCGTGTAGGGAGGCTCGGCGATAGAAATTTGCCGACTTTGCGTCTTCTGCTGAACCTGAGAAAACACATCTTCCCAATAGGGCGCAACTTTGCCCTGGCCGACAAGTAAAAGCACATCAAGGAAATCGCAAGTAAACAGACCGCCCGTGCCGGCTACGCACCAGGAATATTGTCCGGCTTTACTGCTGGTGATAACGGCCTGACCTGCAGCGTTATTAATCAACTGACGATATGCTTCGTTGTCCACCGATGAAATGGACGATGCGCCCGACATTTGAGCCAATAGCGGCTTAATTGACACGTTTCTATCCTCCTTGTTGCAGCAGTTTGACACGGCTAAGATAAACTTCGGATTTTTAAGCGCCAACTTATTGACAATCTTCTGTACGGGGACGAACTCGGAATCATAGTTTGATCCCAAACACATTTGCGGGAAGGGGTCTTCTTCATTATTCATTGCGCGTGCGCCATGGCCCGAATAGAAAAAGACCACGATGTCCTCAGGCGTGATATCTGCCTCATCCACAACTTCATAGAGGTAGTCCTTATTACATTCGTCGCCATAATAGTCATAGACGAAAATGTCATAGTCAATATAGCTTGCCAGGTTAGAAATCTCGCGGATCATGTTTTCGCGGTCAACTATAGTAGCCTGTCCGATTTTATCGTCGTCGGTGTCGGCAAACGATATCAGATGTATGCTTTGGGCTCCGGCGCGGAGTGGACACAAAGCAATGAAGGCGATAAAGATTTTTACTAAATGTTTCATTTTCCAATGGTTTAGTTTTTGCTTGACGAAATGTGTTGAAGTGATTCCGAGATTTGGCGGAACGTTAATCCGTTGACGTAGTTATAGTTAAACATAGGCACTCCTTCCAGAAAGATTCCCCAAGAGTGATCCGAGAATGAAACGATGATGGAGCCGGTTTCAACCTGAGTTGAGTCCGTGTTATTCAAGAAAGCCAACTCTAACGCCGGAAGGTAGGGACTCATAACGATTATTGAATCCATCCGGTAATTATCTGCGCACCCCACAACGTTTTCAAAAAGTTGCTGCTTTTGCTCGGGTGACAGAATGATTGATTTGGCCGACCGAACAAACGGATAGGCGCCTTCTTCGGCCACTGAATCGCAATATGTGAGCTCATAGGCCTTGACTTCATCGGAAGCATAAAGATGGACACACAGGCTGTCGCCCGGCATGCAAGGAATGCAAGCAACCGAATCCGTCACTTCGGCGGGGTCACTGCCCGTCGGCGTTGTTTCGTCCTTTACAGAACTGCTGCATAGACCCCAACAGACCAGGGGAAGCAATGCACATAAGAAAATGGGTTTCATGAAATGTGATGATCTCGACTCGTCCCCTTTCGAGAATTGGTGAAAAATAAAAAGCGCGGGACGATGTCCATTCTATTTTCACCTCGGGCATCGCCAAACGCCCATTCCGACAATAGAAAAGTCCACTCCCACGCATATCGTTGACCCAACACCCGGAAATGGGGGAGATGGATATACGACAAACATGAGCGTCTTTAGACTCATCCTTCGGAATTATGAAATTTGGCGATTTCGAGGTGAAGGATAAAGCAGAAACGCTTTTTTTTATATGATATGATTTCAAATGATTAGCCTCTGCTAATCGGCGCAAAGTTAAACAAATTTTTTCAATTACACAAAAATTTGGGTAAAATGTCGAATTTTTGGGGTGGGGGTGAACTAAAAGGGGGGTGGGGGTGTTTTGTAGGCAGAGAATAACAAATTTTAACTATTATTTAATGAAAAAACACGCATTACTCCCGATTTTCGCCCTCTGTCTGGGCGCCGGTTCCGCAGCTGCTCAGGATGCAGTCATCACTCAGGAATCCGTAACTGTTACCGAGGTCCCCTCCTGTGACGTCAAGTACACTAACTCATGGCGCGACGGCTGGTTTATTCAGCTTGGTGCCGGGGTGAACTTCCCCATCGCCGAAGGCTTCAAGGCCGATAACATCAAGGTCGGCGCCCAGTATGTTGGCGGATTTGGCCGCTGGTTCTCGCCTTATTTGGGCTTCCGTTTTAGCGGCGCCTACGGCAACGTGGCCGAGCCCGTGGGTAATGGAGTAATGCATTATCGCAGCGCCGGAGTTTATGGCGATTTGATGTGGGACATGTGTAACTCCCTTGGGGGCGTGAACTTCAATCGCCCCGTGAGCGTAGTCCCCTTCGTCGGCATTGGCGGCGCTTATAATTATCATTTCACGGGCGCCACGGGTGCTGAAAACGTGACCACCGGCGGACATATCCGCGGAAATGAATGGTCAGTGCCCGTTTATGCCGGCTTGCAGCTGCGCTTCCGCCTGTGTCGCTATGCCGATTTCTTCCTTGAAGGCCGCGCCACTTTTGCCGGCGATAATTACAACAACATTTGCGGCGGTCGACCCATCGACATGGGCTTCCAGGCCACCGGCGGCTTCACCTTCAACCTCGGCGGCAAGTCATTTGAAACTTACGATCCTTGCGCCGACCAGGCTTATATTGCCGACCTCAATGGCCAGGTCAACGACCTCCGCGCCGAGCTCGCCGTGACCGCTGCCGCCCTTACTCAGGCTGAAAGTCAGCTTCCTTGCCCCGAAGTGCAGGTAACCGAAACCGTCGTGGCTCCCGCTCCCGCCCCGCTGATGAGCACCGTGCGCTTCACCATCAACTCTGCCAAGGTTTCTCCCATGGAGATGGTAAATGTCTATAACGTAGCCGAATACATGAAGGCTAACCCCGACACCAAGGTCGTCATCACCGGCTATGCCGACAAGGACACCGGCACCGCTACTTACAATCAGCAGCTCTCTGAAAAGCGTGCCCAGGCCGTCTACGACATCCTCGTCAACAACTACGGCATCAGCGCCGACCGCCTGACCAAGAGCGCTCAAGGCTCTGCCGAACAGCCCTATGGCACCAACAACTGGAACCGCATCGTGATCTTCACTCAGCAATAAGAGCAACCATCAATCCAACTCCAGTTATATAAGCCGGGAGAGGCATCGCGCCTCCCCGGTATATTTTTATATAAGGACTTATTTAATTACGGGGAAACGCTTGCATTTTAGGGCAATTTTTTGTAAATTTGCAGCCTAATTTCTGAAATATAT
>CAZLMV010000066.1:0-10562 GCA_964560625.1 uncultured Bacteroides sp.
TTTTGAGTTCTTCTTCGGTGCCGGGCATGATGGAATGAATCATGCCGCGCCAGGTAAGTTCTTGGATGAAATCCATTGTATACGGTGGTTTAACGGTGGTTGAACAGTGGTTTAACGGTGGTTTAGGCCGATAATTGCAGGGCAAATTTACGCAATTTTTTTCGTTTTTGCAAATTTAAAAGGCGCCCGGGGGGAGACCTTTGCTGCCGGCTTGGGAAGATTGGGAAGATTGGGAGGCTTGGGCCGGGGTGACATGACTGGGGACGACACCCGCCCTCGGGTGACCAGCGGCGACAAAGAAGCCGCCGGGGGGCGGCTCGGCACGCGAGGGCGCATGCCATCCCCAGTTACCATGCGCGCACTCGGTCGCCCGGCCTTCGGCGACATAACTGGGGACGACACCCGCCCGCGAAAAGAAGCCGCGGCAGCGGCTTCTTTTCGCGGGCGGGGGTTTTGTCGCGCGCCGGGCACCCGGGGGCGGGTGCCCTCCCCAGTTAAGACGCGCCGGTCGCCGGGAGAAAAGGCGCGGGGGGGCGCTCCATCGGCGGAGTGCCCCCCCCGCTATCAGAGATAAAAGGGTAAATTAGTTTTACGTGAAATTATTTGGCGATGCACTTGGTGGCCTTGTTGCCCTGGCGCTGGATGTAGAGGCCGTTGGCGGGAGCGGCGTTGAGCTTGCGGCCCTGGAGGTCGAAGTATTCAACGGGACCATTAGCGGCAGCCACATTGCTGATGCCGGAAACGTCGCCCTGGTTAACCACGATGTCAAAGTCAGAGGCAAAGCCGCGGAATTTGATGATACCTTTGCGGCCTTCAACGCCTGCGGGCAGGGGTTCAGCCTTGATGTTCACCTGGTTGGTGACATAGTCTTTGCCGTCGATGGTTACGGTGCCGCGCACGGCTTCGTAGGTGAAGAAGTCGTCGCCGGAAACTTCGGTGGTCATCACGCCTTCATCGATGAGGGCAGACATCAGGAAGTAAGCGTCGAATGTGTATTCGATTTCGCCGCCTTCAGTGGGAGCGTCAACGATGAGTTCTTCGCCGCCGTCGTTGTTGGTAACGTAGGGGAAGAGGATGTTATAGCTGATGTTGAAGTCGGTAGCACCCCAGTAAGGAGCTTTCTGGCCATAGGTGAACAGGTCGGTTGACCAGATGCGGTTGCCATAGAGGGGTTCAGCGTTTTCTACGCCTTTTTCCTTGGCTTCGAATTCGAAGGCCATCATGGAGTTGCAAGCGTAGTAGTCAGAAACGCCATTTTTGGCTTCAGCGTCGTCGAAGGTGGTGCCGCCGTTGAAGAACATGGTGAAGTAGCTGACAGCGGGGTCATTGAAGCCGGAGATGAACACGTAAGCTTCGCCGTCGATAACGAGGGGGTTAGAGGTGGGGAAACCGTCTTCGTCCACAGCTTCGAGGGTTACGAAAGCGAGCTCAGTGGCGGGCTTTTTGGGGTGAGCGGGCAGAACTACTTCGCCGCTGCCGATGGGGTGAGCGCGGTCAATGTAGCCATCTTCGGTCAGGCCACACACGTCGACGGTCAGAGTGATGTCGGCGGTAGAGGTGTAGTAGGGCACGAACCAGGTTTCGTCAAGCAGGTAAGCCTGAGTCTGCTCGGGAAGGATGGCGATGTAGCTGCCTACGGTAACGTTTGAGATGTCATACTTTTCGCCATAAATTTTGTTAAGGGCGTTGACATACTGCATGCAGGCGCCGTTTTCATTGTAGTAGTCAGCGTCGTCGGCCGCGGGAGCGCGGTTTACGGCAAATTCATAGGTGTAGGTGTTGCCGGCCACGTGGATGTTAACCGGGCAGGTGCCTACGCCCCAGTAGTCAGCGTCACTTTCAGCTTCGTCCCAGTCAGAGAAGATGTTAGAGGGGTAAACGCCGAAGGAGGAAAAGTCGGGGCCGCTGATGTAGCGAGAAACGTACTGACCCTTGTAGGAGTTCTGTTCGTCGCCGTTGAATGCGGTCAGGGTGGGGGCAGTGAAGAATTGGTACGGACCTTCAACGGGGATCACGAGATTCTTCTCCTCAGAGGTCATGGGGGCGTATTCTTCGTCTCTCGGGCCCATGAAGTCGTAAGCCCATTCGTAGGCCTGAGCCTCGCTTGAGAGGTTGAGGAAGGGGATTACGCCCTTGTTGCCGGAGAGGCCCCAGAGCACGCTGAGTTCGTCCTCGCCTTCACCAACGATGTAGGGGAAGGTGTAGCCGTCGGGGGTGCAGCCGGCATAGAAGGTGTTGATCGGCGGGTAGTAGTAACGGGCGGCGAAGGTTGCTGCGGGTTCTTCTTCGCCGGGCACTTCGGGCGTTACTTCGTCTGCGAGGTCCTGATTAAGGATAGAGACGCGGTTCTTTTTCATGGCCTCAACAGCCGTTGCAACTTTCTTGCCTGCAAACTTGGCAGTCATGTCCATGCGCTGCATCTTAGCGCCTTTGAGGCTCTCGATGGCAGCGGTCTTCGTGGGGCCTACTGCCATGGCGGAGGCTGCCAACAGAGCAGCGCCGCTGATCATAAGAATCTTTTTCATATTGTGAGAATTATTGGAATTATTTCACATTGAAGGTTACTGAGCCACCGTCTTGGGCGGTGAAGGTCAGCTTGGAGGGGTCGAGGACAGAGGATTTGGTCAGCTGGAAGGCCTGCATCAGCGCGTCTTTGAACGCCTTGTATTCGGGCACGAGTTCGTCGTAGCGCTTGGAGGCATCAGTTGAGGAGAGCAGCGAGAGGGTCAGGGCGTCTTCGCCGGTGAAATCGAGCGTCACATAGTCGCGACACACGCGCTTGCCCACGTTGAACGTTACCACGGGGGTGATTGAGCCCATGAATGAGGCATAGCTCAACACGATTGACGAATATCCGCCGGTGGAGGGGCTGTAGGCGGCCAATGCGGCGTCAGCCTTGGTGTAGGCGTCGGCCAGCGAGCCGGTCAGCGTCTCGGGGTCGAGGGTCCAGGTCAGGGAGGTGCGGCTCAGCGCATCCTTGGGGGTGGGACCGGTGATGACGGCTTCGCGGCAGCTCAGGGAGCCGTCTTCTTGCCAGAAGAGTTCGGAGATTTCGAAGGTGGAGTCGTCGGCGCGCTTCACTTCGAGGGGTTCGCGGAAGCGGAAGCCGGTGGCGGTCAGCACGCCGTGGGCGCGGACGGTCTGGGTCACGGGGTCAGCTTCGACGCCGTCGAAGTCGCGGGGGAAGATCGAGGGGATGCCGGTCCCGAGGTCATTGACCGTATAGAGGGCGCCGGAGGGTTCGGCCATCACGAAGTCAGGGAACTTGGCCGAGAAGATGGCGCGCTTGGCCTTGATGGCGTTGAGATATTCTTCGGGGTCAACGGAGGCGTCGAGCTTGCGGAGCCATGCCACTTTGCCGTGCTTTTTGCCCACGAGCTTGACGTTGCCGTTGTCGTCGTGGCTCATCAGCAGGAATTCGTAGTCGCCTTCGTGGCCGTAGCCGAGCTCGTTGACGTCTTCGCCGAGTTCATTCTTGGGGGCGTCGGCGCCGGTGATGTTCTCGGGGGTTGAGAAGACGTGGAAGAGGGTGTTGTAGGTGTTGAAGGTCAGCACGGTACCATTGTCGGAGATGACGTCCCAGAGGGAGGTTTCCTGCTGGAAGCGGTTGCCGATCCATTTATGGTCAGCGGAGACTTCCACGGCGCCATTGCCGGAGAATTGCATGGTCAGCACATAGCCGGGTTCTTCATCGTTGGTGAAGTATTCCAAGGCCCAGAGGCCGCCGTCGGCGGTCAGCAGGTCTTTATATTCGTTGCGGCTTGCTTCGAGGCGCTCGGCGGCGGAGGTTTCGAAGATTCCGGAGTCGTCGTTATTGCAGGCGCTGAAGCCGAGGGCCGCGGCGGCGAGCAAGGGGAGGATATATAATTTTTTCATCGTTATAGGCTTGATTAAGGAGAGAGGTTATTGGATGTTTTCGATTTCAGCGCGGAGGGCTTCGATGTCGAAGTCGTTCTGGCGGCGCTGCACGATCTGGCGCAGCTCGTCGAAGTCGAGTCCCCAGGTGTCTTTAAACCAGTTGCGGGCAATGTTTTGCTTCTGGAGGATCATTTCGCGGCCGTCGATGGTGTCCTTGTCTTCCACGGCGAAGATGCCGCCGGGTTTCTGGGAGTTCATCTTTTCGAGGTAAGCTTCAACTTCGGCCACGGTGTAGAGATGCTCGCCGCCTTCGCCGATGAGGCAGACGCGATAGGTATAGTCATGCTCATCGGAGGTGAGGAAGTATTTGCGTTCGTCGGGTTTGTCGGCGTTGGGAATATAGTAGTAGGAGAAATATTCGGCGTCGTCGACGTTCATCTTGTCGTCTTCCTTACCGGTTGACCAGCCTTTGGAGGCCATCCAGAGGATCAGGTCCATCTGGTCGTCGGTGCGGGTAAGATAGTTGGCGATGGTTTCGGCGAAGTCTTCGCGGTTTTCCGAGGAGGCGTAGGGGGTGATGAAGCCCTGAGAGGCTACATAACCGATGGCCTTGCTCTGCCAGGTGCCTTGGTCATAGCGGCCCGTGGAGAGGAGGTTAAACTCGGTGGGGTAGGAGCGGGTTTGGTGAAGGATGTGGCCAAACTCGTGGTGCATGGTGCGGAAATAGTATTCGTTGAGCTGGTTGATGTTGGTCAGCTGCATTTCGTTGACCTTGTAGAGGGTCACTTTGAGGCCGCCTTCGGCAAGACCGAGGGTTTCGGTGCCGGTGTTGGGGTTATAGGCGGGCGAGCCGATCAGGTGGAGGATGCGCGGGCCGTAGCTCTTGAGGAAGTCCTGGCCGCAATGTTCGCCATAGGCTTCAAACCAGAGATAGTGGGTCAGCAGGCAGAGGTCGCGGGCGTTGGCATAGGTGGCGGGCACGAGGTTATAGTTCATGTCGGCCTCCACGTCTTCCATCTTGTATTTGAACTCGAGGTTATAGAGGTCGCGGAAGTTTTGGTTCACCCAGGTGTCAAACTTGTAGGAGTAAGAGTTGGGGTCCACGGTGTCGCTCACCTCGGGGAAGATGGTGGGCCCGAGTTTTTCGTCAGCGCAGCCCACGAGGCTCAGGGCGGCTAACGCGGGGAGAAATATATTGCGTAGTTTCATAAAACTTATTTCCTTTCTATCGATTTTGTATCACTGATTTACTTCACGCGAACATAGGCGCGGGAGGGGACGAGCTCGTTGGAGCCGCGTGCGGGTGCGGGGTTGGCTTCCATGCCGGCAGCCACAACCTCGGCGGGGATTTGCACGGCCTTGCGGGGGTCCTCGATGCTGAGGTGGTCCTTGCCGTCCTTGCCTATCTTGCGGTCAAATTCGAGGCCGAAGCGCTTGATGTCGAACCAGCGCATGCCGGTGTGGAGCGTTTCGATGCGGCGCAGGTGCTGGATGCACTGGAGCATCGGCATGATGTCGGTCAGCGAGGCCGTGGCGTCGCTTTCGGGGCAGATCTGGTCGATGTTGATGGTCTTGCAGATGCCGTAACCGGGGTCGCCGCTATAGTATTTTTCAATGTTGGCAATGGTGTAGTCCTTGAATTCATCCTCGTAACCTACGGCTGAGGGGCTCTGGCGGCGAGCCTTTTCCCAGACGTCGATGTCGCGCAGGGCGCCTTCCTTGTCGCCGAGGAAGAGCTTGGCTTCGGCGCGCACAAGGAGGGTTTCTTCGCCGTAGAATTCGCGGCGGGTCACGTGGGCATAGCCGATGCCGGCCACTTTGTCGGTGTATTCAAACTGCTCCTGGACGTTGGCGCAGAGCACGTTGCCGTAGTCTGACTTGCCGTTGCGGGCGCAGGCGCCGTTGAAGGCCGGGTGCATGGTGAAGGAGCCGCCCTTGCCGTTAGAGTTTTTCCACTTGAAGTTCTCCCAGGCGGGGGAAGAGCTGTAGATGGTGGCATAGAGGGCATCGCGGTTCACGCCGTAGCGGCATCCGGAGGCCAAGTGGCGGAAGGCCACAGAATAGGTGGCATAGAGCAGGAAGTTTGAGGACTTGTCCACGCCGTTCTGGAAGAGGCCCATGTCAGAGATGTAGTAGAAATTGGAGAGGTTGCTCCAGATCTGCGACATGAACGACGAGGGGTCAACTTCGGCGCCGCCAAAGGCCTGATTGGCATGATACAGGGCCTTTTCATAACGGCGGGTGAAGAGATAGAAGCGGGCGGCAAAGGCATTGGCGGCGGCCGTGTTGAAGTGATACTTGGGCACGTCGTAGATGCCGTTGTTCAGGCCGGCAAGGCCTTCGGTCAGGTCCTCTTCGATCTTGGCGTAGGTCTCGGCTAAGGTGCCGCGCTCATAGTGAGGCTTCACGGTGGTCTCGGGCTTGGTGATGTAAGGGATGCCGAGGTAATTTTCGCTCTGCGAGCCGCGATAGGGCTGGCAGAACACCTGCGCAAGAACGAAGTGGTTATAAGCGCGGAGCACTAAGGCTTCGGCGCGGATAGCCTTCTGAGTGGCGTCGAGTTCGCCGTTCTTTTCCTTCCATTCGTCGAGCTTTTCGAGCACGGCGTTGGCGGCGGCGTTGGATTCGTAGAACGATTCCCAGATGCCGGAGGGGGTGTCAGAGCCGTTTTCAGAGAGGCACTGCTCCCAGCGGAACATTTCGTCGTCGCCGCGGTTGTAGGGCGAGAGGTTATAGCGGAGGTTATCGTCGTCGGGGGCGTTGTTGTCCTCCATGTTGTCGCTCATCAGTTCCAGGGGCCAGGCGTAGTTGCCGGTGGGGTAGGCCGAGTTCATCAGCATGCGGAGCTGCTCGGTGTTGACCAGGTCCACGCGGGTGTCCGTGGGGGTGTCAAGGAAGTCTGAGCATGCAGTGGTCAGGCCAAGGGTGGCTGCGGCTGCAAAGATATATGTCAGTTTTCTGAGTTTCATAGGATTTTCTGCTTAGAGTCCGAAACGGAGAGTGAAAGTAAACTGCTTGGGGTTAGGAGTGGCCACACCGCCGGCGTTGATAAATTCGGGGTCCTGACCGTGGAGCTTCTTGTCGGAGTACAGGAGCCAGAGGTCAGTGGCGGCGAGCTTCACGGAGGCCGTGCTGATGCGCAGGGCGCGGGTCACTACGGCGGGGAAGTCGTAGGTCAGCGAGATTTCCTTCAGGCGGATGAAGTCACCCTTGGCCACGCGCTCCGTGGAGTAGTTGTAGGCGTTGTAGCCGTAGCCGATCTGCGAGTTGTTGTAGACTTGACGGCGCGAGGCGATGGTGGGCACGTTGGTGAATTTTTCGTCGCCGGCGGCCACCCAGCGGTCCATAAATTCGCGGGGCATGGCGGTGAGGTCACTGTAGCTGGCCGAGAACACGGGGTCCAGACGCAGCTTGTTGCCGAAGGAGTAGGTGAAGAAGATGTTCAGGTTGAAGCCCTTGTAGCGCAGGTTGTTGCCGAAGCCACCGGTGTAGGGCGGGTCAACTGAACCCTCATACTTGAGGAAGTCGAGTTTCTCCCATTCCTGGAAGTTGATGTCGTGGGTGGTCACTTCGCCGTTTTCGTTGATCACCTGGGGCAGACCGTCCTCGGTCAGGCCCACGAAGGGGATGGAGAAGAGCGAGTTCACCGGATAACCCTCGCGGAAGGCGCCTGAACCCTGCTTAACGAGGCTGAGCACGTTGGAGCGCGACTTCAGGTCGGTGATTTTGTTCTTATTGTAGGCGAAGGTGAAGTCCGTGGTCCACGTAAAGTTGCGGTTCACGATGTTGGTGGTCGACAGGGTCAATTCCACGCCGTGGCTCTTCATGGAGGCTACGTTGGCCCACTTGCCGATTTCGCCGCCGACGCCTTCGGTGTAGATGTAACCGATCAGGTCGAAGTTGTTGCGCTTATACCAGTCGAACACCAAGTTGATGCGGTTGTTGAGGAAGCCGAGGTCAACGCCGACGTCAAACTCGTGCTTCTTTTCGTAGGTCAGCTCGGAGTTGGCCAGCTGGCTCAGGCGCAGGGCCTGCTCATAGGCCTCGGTGTCCTGACGCCAGGGGCGCGAGGGATAGTAAACAGCCAAGGCGTTAGAGACGAATGCGGGGCCGGCATCAGCCGTCAGCGAGTAGCCTACGCGCAGCTTGGCGGTGGCTAACACGGGGTTGGCAAACCATTCTTCGGCATCGGCATTCCAGGCGCCGGACACGTTCCACGTGGGCAGCCAGCGGCTCTGGCGTGAGCGACCTAACTTGTTGGAGCCTTCATAGCGGATGGTACCGTTGACGATGTAGCGGTTGTCATACATATAAGAGGCGTTGGCAAAGTAGGCCATGTTGCGGTAAGCCGTGCGGTCGTCGGAGTAGTAGGCAGCGTTTTCTTCCTGCATCTGCTTGAACAGGTGCCAGTCAAAGAACGGCAGGTTACCGTTGTCGTAACACATGCCCCAGCCCTGGAAGGCCTCGGTGTGGCGGTCAATCTTGCCCACTTCGAAGCCGGCAAGAGCCGTCACGAGGTGGCGTCCGGCAAATTCCTTGTTGTAGTTAGCCGTGGCGCGGAAGTCCATCTGCTTGATGGAGAATACGTTATGGTAGAGGATACCGCCATTGGGGAGCACTGAGATGGGGAGCGAGTTGGGATCGTCCGGGTCAGTGTAAAGATAGGGGTTCAATGAGCGGATGGTGGAGTTTTCGGGGGAGATACCGGCGCGATAGGCCATGGCCTGGTTCGAATAGTCGGTAACGTAGTGCTCCTGCTGGGTGGAGCTGTAGCGGAACGCACCGATGGCGCGCAGGGTCAGCGCGGGGATGGGACGATACTCGAGTTCGCCTTGGAACTTCACGTCGACCATCTCGTTGGTGATGTAGTTGTTTTTCAACTCGTCGAAGATGTTGAAGTCCGCATAGTTACGGGTCAGGGTCGTCGTCGGGTCAGTGGTGCGCGAGGTGTTCAGCGCATAGCTGAAGGGGTTGATGTCAAATGAGCGGCTGATCGAGCCGGAAACCACGTCGATGTCCTGGCTCAGAGTGCCGGGAGCCTTCTGATTACGGTAGCTGTCGTTCGTACGCATGGTGAACTTCAGCTGCTTGCTCAGGTTATAGGTGGCGTTGGCGTTGAAGACGTAGCGGTCAACGTTTGACGACAGGGTCCAACCCGGGTCGTTCATGTAGGAGAACGACGTGTAGAAGTTGCCCTTGTCCGTGCCGCCGCTGACGCTGACGCCGTGGCTCTGCATGATGGTGTTGCGGAACAGCAGGTCAAACCAGTCGGTGTTTCTCATCTCGGCCTCGCGCAGGTAGGCGTTGCGGGCGCTCTGGGTGTTGGCCAGGGCGTATTGGCCCGTTGCGGGGTCATAGGTGTTGATGAGCTTATACATGGTGCCGTACACGCCGCTGGAGCTCGAGTTAGCGAGGGCGGCGAAGTTCAGCCAGCCTTTTTCTTCCATTTCTTTGTAGATGCCCATCTGCTCCTGCGAGTTGGCAATGTTATAGTTGCGATAGGAGGGCTTCAGGCGGTAAGTGAGCTCACCGGTGTAATTAATAGAGGTGTGACCGGCGCGACCCTGCTTGGTGGTCACGACGATAACGCCGGCCATTGCGCGCGCACCATAGATAGAGGTGGCGGAGCCGTCTTTCAGGATCTGGAAGTTTTCAATGTCGTCAGCGTTGAGGCCGGCAATGGCTGAGGCGATCATGGTGTTGGCATCGCCGGAAGAGAGCGCGTCGGCGTCGAGCTCGACGTTGTCTTCCAGGATCACACCGTCAACGACCCAGAGGGGTTTGCTCGTGCCATAGATTGACGTGGCGCCACGCACGCGGATCTTCGGAGCCGTGCCGAAGGTGCCGCTGACGTTCTGCACGCTCACACCGGCGGCGCGGCCGCTCAGTGAACGCGAAATGTCGCCCACGCCCGAAAGCAGGGCGTCGTCGGCGTTAATCTTGGTCGTTGCGCCCGTAAAGGTGCGGCGGTCAACGTTGCCCATACCCAAGGCCACAACTTCCTGAAGCTGAGTGGCTGAGGCCTCCATTTCGATGTGGAGGGGCTTGGTCGAGGCCTTGACTTCCACGGGGTTCATGCCGACGAAGGTGATCTCGATCACTGACTTCTCGGAGGGGACGGTCAAGGAGAAATTACCGTCAATGTCGGTCGCCGTAGCGACGGAGGCTTTGCCCTTAAGGCGAACGGTTGCACCGGGTAAGGGCTCTTGCTCGGTCTTGTCGATGACCACGCCCGTCACGGTGATGTCCGCGAAGGCTGTCAGCGAGGAGAGCATCAAAAGCAAAAATGTTGCTAAGTTTTTACCCATAGGTTCTCTGATAGTGAATGGTTTTTAATTCAGTTAGTTAAGGCCGGCAAACCGGGGGTTTGCCGCAAGGAGAAATAGATAAAATTGGCTGAGTTAATCTCTTTTACCACTACAAAGGTAGTAACTTTTTACGAATTGTGCAAGTTTTTATATGTTTTTTAGCATATTTTCCACGTTTTTTCTCATTTTGCTTTCATTTTGTAACAATCCGAGGGATTACGGGGGCGGGGCCCGTAGGGTCGCGGCATGCCACGGCCTACCCGCAAATCTAACTCCTATAAGACTTATGGGAAAATTGGGAAAATTGGGAAGCTTGGGAATATTGGGAGGCTTGGGAAGCTTGGGAAAATTGGGAAAATTGGGAAGCTTGGGAATATTGGGAGGCTTGGGAAGCTT
>CAZLMV010000067.1:0-7478 GCA_964560625.1 uncultured Bacteroides sp.
GACTTGGTGCAGGCGGAGAACATCAACATTGTTCCCGTCAGAGCTGCTGCGAAGAAAAATTTGATTTTTTTCATGTTGATTTGTAATTTAATTGGTTTGAATTGCGCTGCAAAATTACATATATTTCTCCAAAATCCCCCCATCCACTTCAGCCACTTGGGTTTTCGAAAATTTTTTGTAAATTTGCGGGTATGAAAAAGGTTTTGATTTTGATTTTGATGGCGGTTTGCGGCCTCGGGGCCGGGGCCGTGGAGCTGCGGTTTTATCCGTATGAGCTGAAACTGAACCATGCGTTTAATTTGGCTACGATGTCGCGCACGGTGACGCCGGGAGTGCAGGTGGAGCTGCAAATGGACTCCATTGTGGGCTATGGCGAGGCCTCGATGCCGCCTTATCTTGGCGAGTCGGTGGAATCCGTGATGAGCTTCTTGGAAAAGGTAGATCCTGAGCGACTTGCTGACCCGTTTCAGTTTGAGCAGATACATGAATATCTCGACTCCTTGGCGCCGGGAAATCGTGCGGCCAAGGCGGCCATAGACATTGCGCTGCATGACCTGACCAGCCGCATCATGGGCCAACCCTGGCACCGAATCTACGGCCTTGACGCCGAAAAAGCGCCCTGCACATCCTACACCATCTCCAACGACACTCCCGAGGTCTTGGCGCAAAAAATGGCCGAGGCCGAGCCTTACCGGATATGGAAAGTGAAGATGGGAGTGCCCGGCGACCGCGAGCTCATCGAAACCATCCGCCGGCATACGGACCGGCCGCTCTGCGTCGACGCCAATCAGGGCTGGAAGACCCGCGAAGAGGCGCTTGATAATATCCTCTGGTTAGCCGAGCGGAACGTCCTGTTCGTGGAGCAGCCGATGGACAAGACCGACTTGGAGAGCCATAAGTGGCTGAAAGAGCGCTCGCCGCTGCCTATCATTGCTGATGAGGCGGTGCAGACGAGCGCTGACGTGGCCGCGTTGGCCGACGCTTACGACGGCATCAATATCAAGCTGATGAAGTCCGGCGGCCTGCATGACGCCTACAAAATGGCCGTCTTGGCGCGCGCCTTGGGGATGAAGGTGATGATCGGATGCATGACGGAGACGTCGTGTGCCGTGACGGCGGCGGCTCAGCTTGCCCCGCTTGCCGACTGGGTAGACCTCGATGGTAACTTGCTGATAGCCAACGATCCCTTCCGCGGAATCACGATTGTTGACGGTCAGGTTCGCCTTCCGGAGCGGTTGGAGCGGGTGAAGTAGTGGCGTTCGGATCCTTAAAGAGTCGGCTGAGGTAGCGCTCATTAAACGACTGCATCAGGGCCCAGAAATTAGGCACGAAGAGTGTGCCGATAAACGCATTCAGAGCCATGCCGAAGACCACGGCCGTGCCCAACTCGATGCGCGAATTGGCGCCGGCGCCGGTGGCAAACATCATCGGCATCACGCCGAACACGAAAGCCAAGGCCGTCATCATAATCGGGCGGAAGCGCACCTGCCCGGCCTCGAGCGCGGCCTGACGGATGGGCACTCCGGTCTTGCGATAGTCGCGCGCATACTCCACAATAAGGATGGCGTTTTTGGCCGACATGCCAAGCAGGAGGATCAGGCCGATCTGAGTGTAAATGCTTATGCTCTGCGACATTAACATGCACCCGAGGACCGTGCCGAGAATGGCCACGGGCATGCTCAGCACCACGGCGATCGGGTCGGTCCAGCTCTCATACTGCGCGGCAAGCACGAGGATGGTCATGACGATGGCGAAGATGAAGACGAAGCTGATGGTCGTGCCGGCCTGCGTCTCCTGGTAGGCGATGCCGCTCCAGGCGTAGGAGAAGTTTTCGCCAACGGCTTTTTTGACAATCTCCTCCATGGCTTGGATGCCCTGGGCGGAGCTGACTCCGTGGGCGGGCGTGGCGGTGAGCGACGCGGTGGAATACATGTTGTAGCGGTCCACCGTCGGCTCGCCCTCCACGGGCACCACCGAGGCGAAGGCCGAGAAGGGAATCATCCCGCCGGAGGGGGATTTGACGGTCAGAGCAAGGACATCCTCGGGATTCGAGCGGGCATTGCCCACGGCCTGGATATTCACCTCAAAGGCGCGCCCAAACTCGTCAAAATCATTCACATAGGAGCCGCCCATATAGTCCGACAGGGCCGTGTAGACGCTCTCCAAGGTCAGGCCGAGCTGCTTGATGCGGTCGCGGTCAAATTTCACGTCATATTGCTTGACCATGCCCTCATACATGGAAGTAACCGATGCAATTCGGGGGTCATTCTGCGCCTCGGTTTCAATGGCCGTAATGGCATCTTTGAGGGCCGACGCGCCGAGGGAATTGATGTCGAGAAGCTGCATTTGCAGACCTGACGACATGCCCAATCCGGGAATGGCCGGCGGGTCAAGCGAGAAGATGCTCGCCTCCTCAATCGTGGCGCCCACGGAATCCGCATAGGCAATGATATTGTCAACGGAGCCCTTGCTGCCGCGGTCCTTCCACGGCTTGAGCACCACCATGATGCCGCCCATATTTGACGCGTTGCCGCCTCCCATGAACGAGGTCCCGGACACGGTCATCACATCCGCCACATAAGGGTTCTTCTCCAATTCCCGGCCCATGCGGTCCACGACCTGCTGGGTGCGCTCGAGCGACGCCCCCGTGGGCAGCTGAATGGAGGTCATGAAGTAGCCCATATCCTC
Source organism: uncultured Bacteroides sp. (assembly GCA_964560625.1). Lineage (GTDB taxonomy): Bacteria > Bacteroidota > Bacteroidia > Bacteroidales > Muribaculaceae > UBA3263. Next base: position 2,689 of record CAZLMV010000067.1, read on the forward strand.
TTGGGGAATGTAGCTCGTGGGCCATTTGAGGAAGCCGTAGATGCCCGCGCCGGCAATCACGAGGAAAATCAGCATGGAGAGCCCCGGGCGGCTGAGCATCTTATTCACCACGCGCGAATAGAGGTTGAGGACCCACTTGAATCCACGCTCAAACCATACGTAGATGAAGAATTTAGACTGCTTGCGGGGAGTGAGAAACAGCCCGCAGAGCGCCGGGGTCAGCGTCAGCGCATTGAAGCCGGAGAAGGCCGTGGAGACCGCAATGGTCAGCGCAAACTGCTTGTAGAGCTGGCCCGTGATGCCGCTGATGAACGCCGTCGGGATGAACACCGACAGAAGCACCAACACTTCGCCCACAACCGGCCCCGTCAGCTCCTTCATGGCCTGAATCGCTGCCGCCTTGCGCGTGATTTTCCCCTGGTCAATCAGTCGGCTGCAATCCTCCACCACCACTATGGCGTCGTCCACCACAATGGCGATGGCCAAGACCATGCCGAAGAGCGAGAGCGTGTTCAGCGAAAACCCGATGGCCTTCATTACGGCCAATGTGGCTATGAGCGAGACCGGAATGGTCAGCATCGGAATCACCACTGCGCGCCAGTTTTGGAGGAAGAGGAGAATGACAATCATCACAATCAGAGTGGTCTCGGCAAAGGTGGTCACGACGTCGTCGAGCGACTCATGGACATAGTCCGTGGAGTTCTGAACCACGCGATAGGTCACTCCGTCGGGGAAATATTCGGCCAAGCGGTCCATCTCCTTGATTGCGCCGTCGGCCACGTCGAGGGCGTTGGCGCCGGGAAGCTGCTCCACGCCAATCAGGGCCGTGGCTTTTCCGTTGACCTTGGCCACGCCGGAATAGGAGCTGCTGCCCAATTCCACGTGAGCCACGTCGCGCAGGCGCAACATCCCCGACTCATCGCTGCGAATCACGATGTTTTCAAACTCCTCGGGCGTGGAGAGTCGGCCTTGAGTGGTCAGGGTGAAGGAGAATTCAGAGTCATCATTCGGGGGATTGCCCACGGAGCCGGCGCCGACCTCCATGTTTTGCGACTCGATGGCGGCGCGGACGTCGGAGGTGGTGATGTTGCGCGCTTGCATCAGCTCGGGGTCGAGCCAAATGCGCATGCTGTACTCGCCGCCACCGAAGGCGCCGACGCCGCCCACTCCCTTGACTCGCGAAAGCGGGTCAGTGATGTGAAGCTGGGCATAACTGGTCAGATAAAGCGCGTCATAGCGGTCAGAATCGCCCTCCAAGGCAAGGAAGAGCACATTGTTGCTTGACTGCTTATTGACGCTGATTCCCTGCTGTTTAACCTGCGAGGGGAGGGTTGCGTCGGCATAGGAGATGCGGTTTTGGACCTCCACGGCGGCCTCGTCAATGTCGGTGCCGTTTTCGAAGGTGATGGTCAGGTTATAGCTGCCGTCAGAGCCGGAGGTGGAGCTCATGTAGAGCATCCCCTCGACGCCGTTGACCTGCTCCTCGATGGGCACGCCGACGGCGCGGGCCACGGTCTGAGCATCCGCCCCGGGATAGGAGGCGCTGACCATCACCGTGGGCGGCGTGATGTCCGGATACTGAGCCACGGGGAGCGACTTATAGCAGAGCACCCCGGCAAACACCATCACTAAGGCAAGGACGGTGGCGAAAATCGGTCGGTTGATGAAAAATTTAGAGAACATAGGGCAGTGGCGGGCGGCTTATTTGGTGAGAATCGGGTCAATGGTTTCGCCGCTGTGGACTTTCAGCAGGGCCTTGGTCACGTAGCGCTGACCGGGGGCGATGCCGGAGGTCACCACTCGCAGCGAGTCGTTATAAAGGCTGCCGACTTTCACCGGGGTGTGGTGCACGCGGTTTTGGTCGTCGACCGTGTAGAGATAGTATCCCAACTGGTCTGAGCCGAGGGAGGCGTCCTTGACCAAAATGGCGTGAGGTTCAACGCCATAGGGGAGGGATACGGAGACGTACATGCCGTTTTTCAGCTCGTTGTCGCGGTTGGTGAGCGTCCCGATGAGGGTAAGAGAGGCCGTGGCTTCGCTGACGCTGGGCGACACGTAGTAAAGGTCTGTGGTATAGCGATTTCGGAGCGAATCGCGGAAACTGAGGGGCACGTCGCGATAAAGGCGGTCCGTCAATCCCCCTTGGCGGCCTATAAGTTGCTCATATTCAGCGTCGCTGACCGAGAATGTGGCCTGGAGGTCGTCGTTGTCGTAAATCGTGGCGAGGGTCACTGCTGCGCCTTCTCCATTGACGTAGTTGCCGGGGTCGAGGACGCTCTCGGAGATGTAGCCCCCGGAGGAGGCGCGCACCGTGCAGTAGCTCAGATTTTCGCGGGCGGTGGAGAGGGCCGCTTGGGCGTCGCGCACGGAGGCTTCGGCCTGGCGCAGATTGCTCTCGGCTTGGGCCACCTGCATCTTGCTGACGGCGTCTGCCTCAAGGGCGCGGCGCATCGCGGCGAGCTGCGTGGTGTAATATTCCTGCTGGCTTTTGGCGGTGGAGAGCGAGGCTTGCGCGCGCTCCACGGCGTCGGCGTAAGTGGTTGATTCAATGGTGTAAAGCACATCGCCCTTGTTGACCTTCTGGCCTCCCTTGAAGTTCTGAGTCAGGATTTTGCCGTTGACGCGGGCCACGACGTTCGTCACCGAGGCCGACTGAATCACCCCCGGCAATTTCTTGTAGAGCACAATGGAGTCGGTCGTGGCCTCGGCCACCTGGATTTTCGGCGCGGCGGCCGCTTCGTCATGTTTCTTTTTGCCCGAGCAGGAGGCGAGGGCTGAGATGATTATCAGACCGGAGAGAGGAATATAGGCGCGTTTCATAGTCGTTAATATCTTGAGGGTTAGTGTGTTGCGTTGTTAGTTGATTCCGCCGCCGAGGGCTTTGTAGAGGGCCACTTGCGCGGCATAGACGTTGCCGTTGGCCTCGGCAAGGGCGCTTTGATTTTCTAAGAAGGTCAGCTGGGAGTTTATCACGTTGATGAAGTCTGAGAGGCCCTGCTTGTAGAGGTCCACCGAGAGGTCATAGCTCCGGCTGCTCTCGCTGACCACGGCCTCGAGCGCCGCCACATGGGCCAGCGCCGCATTGTAGCTGCTGATGGCATTGTTGACCTCCTCTATTGCCGTGAGAATCGTCAGGTTATAGTCATCAATGGCCGCTTCGAGGTTCAGGCGCGCCTCCGCAGCGCTGTTGCTCCGCGCAAAGCCGTCAAACACCGTCCACGACAGCGTCGCCCCGACCGAATAGTCAAGGCTGTTCTTGCCAAAAAGGCCCTGCAGGGCGTGCGAAGCCGTGCCGACGCTGCCACTGAGAGCCAACACCGGGAGGAAGTCTTTTTTGGAGACGCCCACCTGCGCGGCATATTGCGCCATCTGCTTTTCGGCCTCAACCACGTCCGGGCGGCGGCGAAGCAGCTCCGAGGGCACTTCCGAGGGCGCCAAAAGCAGCGGCGCCGGCGGTAAAGTGGCCTCCGACAGCATGTTGGCAAATTCTTCCGAGGGATATTCGCCCGTCAGCACGGCCAAGGAATTGGTCGTAGAGGCGATGGCCGATTTCAGCGAGGGTAGGGAGGCCTGAGTGGAGTAGAGCACCGTCTTGGCCTGCGAAACTTCCAAGGCATTGGCCAGGCCGGCTTCATAACGCGCCTGGGTCATTCGCACCACTTTTTCCTGTGATGCGATATGCTCCGTGGCCACGCGATATTGTTGATGATAGGTGCGCAATTGGAAATATGCGGAGGCCACGTCGGCGCAGAGAGCCACCATCACGGCGTCATATTCCGCGCTGCTGACGGCCACTCCCGCCTTGGCTGACTTGACTTTGGCGGCGACGCGGCCAAAAATGTCGATTTCCCAGTTGGCGTTGGCTCCTAAGTTGAAGTAACTTTCCGAGTGTGAGGCCGTTGCGGGTTTGGATATGGCGCCGGCCGCTTCGGTGCGGCTCCATCCGGCCGAGACGTCGAGGGTGGGGTAGAGCGAGGCGCGGGCGGCCGTGATTTGGCGCTCGGCAATTTTGATGCGCTTCAGAGCTTGGGCCACGTTGGAGTTGTTGGCCTCCGCTTTGACTATCAGTGAGTCGAGAGTAGGGTCGGCATATTGGCGCCACCAGCCGTCGGCCGACGGCACGGTCTGCGCATGCTCCGGCTGGTAGATCCACCGCTCCGGAAGCTGCCCGTAAACGTTTGACCCGACCATGCCCATTAGGGCTCCGGTCAATAAAACTCGGCAAAATTTCTTCATCCAATAAATAATTTAACGTGTGTTTTTTCATAAATTTAACGCCAAAATTCCCTAATTTGTTCGCCCAGCCGACGGTCAACAAAAAAAGCGCGTGACAAGGTCAGCCGCCGGATGGCGGCTGAGGCAAAGGTAGCCTCGGGGCTTGCCCCGAGGTCCCGCAGCCCCCCCCTACATGCGGCCGCCGGACGGCGGTCGGAGCCTTTGCAGACGATTGCCCTGACCGCCGTCCGGCGGCCGTTTTTTGAGTGGGGAGCCGCCTAAAAACCTCGGGGCAAGCCCCGAGGCTACCAAAATCCGCAACCGCCATCCGGCGGCTGCTTTCCCTCACAACCACCCGCGCCCGAGTTAAATCTTATAAGTTTTATAAATTTTAGGGCTGCTGCTGCGCAAAAAAACTGCGGCGCGCTCCGGAGGAGCGGCGCCGCAGACTACCGTAGAATTATGTTTAAAAAATTGCTACTTTGCGGAGAATTTGAAGACGATGTCTTCGCCGTAGGTTTCGCCGGGACGGAGCTCTACGGAGGGGAACTGAGGATGGTTGATTGAGTCGGGAA
>CAZLMV010000067.1:7578-10555 GCA_964560625.1 uncultured Bacteroides sp.
TCGCCGGGACGGAGCTCTACGGAGGGGAACTGAGGATGGTTGATTGAGTCGGGAAGACCCTGACATTCAATCGCCACACCTTCATAATCCTCGTAGGGGCGTCCGGCCTTGTTCTTGGGCGAACCGGCGAGCCAGTTGCCGGTGTAGATCTGAACGCCCGGCTGAGTGGTCAGCACGTCGAGCACGCGGCCTGACTTCGGGTCCTCCAACGTGGCGCAATGGCGCAGTTGGCCCGGGTTCCAGCCGTCGATGACGTAGCAGTTGTCATAGCCCTTGCCAAACACCAATGCGGGGAATTCGGCCTTGATGTCGGCGCCCAAGGTCTTGGGCTTGGTGAAGTCCATGGGAGTGCCTTTGACGGCCTCAAGATTGCCCGTGGGGATGAGTGAGTCGGTGGTGGGCAGGAAGAGGTGGGCGTCGAGCTGCAGGGTGTGGTCCAGCACGGAGCCGCTGTTGTGGCCCGCAAGGTTGAAATAGGCGTGGTTGGTGAGGTTGACAATGGTGTGAGCGTCGGTGGTGGCTCCGAGGTGGAGCTTGAGCTCGCAGGCGTCGGTCCATTCATATTCGGCCGTGGCGGTGAGGTTGCCGGGGTATCCTTCTTCGCCGTCCTTGGAGTGATAGGTGAACTTCACGTGGCCTTCGGGGGTGACTTCCACGTCCCAGATCTGGTTTTGGAAGCCTTCGGGGCCGCCATGGAGGGCGTTGGGGCCGTTGTTGATGGCGAGTTCATAGTCTTTGCCGTCGAGCACGAAGTGGCCGCGGTCAATGCGGTTGGCCACACGTCCGGGCACCTTGCCGGCGCAGGGACCGTCGTAATAATAGTCGGTCACGTCGGCATAGCCGAGCACCACGTCGTCCATCTTGCCGTCGCGGTCAGGCACTTCGACGCCCACGATGCAAGCACCTAAGGAGCTGAGAGTTACCTTGGCTCCGGAGGCGTTGGTGAGGGTCAGGATGGTGACGTCGCCTTTCGACGACGCCACTGATTTCTTTTCGATATTCATAGGGAGGAGATAGGGGGTTTAGAGGCGACGAGCACCGTCAGAGATCACGACGGGGTAGATCTTCGGCTCGTGACCATATTTTTCAGCAAATTTCTTGGTTACGACGGCGATGAACGGGTCATAGAGGTCGTCCTTGACGAGGTTGATGGTGCAACCGCCGAAGCCGCCGCCCATGATGCGAGAGCCGGTGACGCCACATTCCTTGGCTAAGTCATTGAGGTAGTCGAGCTCTTCGCAGCTCACTTCGTAGAGCTTGCTCATGCCTTCGTGGGTCTGATACATGCGCTCGCCAACGGTCTGATAGTCGCCGCGTTCGAGGGCGTCGCAGACGTCGAGCACGCGCTGCTTTTCGCCGATCACGTATTCGGCGCGCTTGTAGTCTTCCTCGCTGATTTCGTCCTTGATGCGGTCAAGGTCTTCCATGGTGGCGTCGCGCAGGGTTTCGATGCCGAGCTTTTCAGCCACGCGTTCGCAGCTCTGACGGCGCTTGTTGTAGGGGGAGTCTACGAGTTCGTGCTTCACCTGAGAGTCCACGAGGACGAGCTTGTAGCCGTCGAGCTTGAAGGGGAAGTATTCAAACTCCATGGAGCGGCAGTCAAGGCGCATCAGGTTGTCCTTCTTGCCAAACACTGAGGCAAACTGGTCCATGATGCCGCAGTTGACGCCACAGTAGTTATGTTCGGTGCTCTGGCCAATCTTGGCGAGTTCGAACTTGTCAATCTTGTTGTCGTTGAAGAGGTCGTTCATGGCGAAAGCGAAGCAGCTTTCCAGGGCGGCTGATGAGCTCAGACCGGCGCCAAGAGGAACGTTGCCGGCAAACACGGCGTCAAAGCCCTTAACGACGAAGCCGCGCTTCTGAACTTCGCGACACACGCCGAAAATATAGCGGGCCCACTGCTGCTGAGGGGCGTCTTCTTCGCCGAGACCGAATTCTGCGGTTTCGTTGATGTCTACGGAGTAAACACGGCAGCGGTCAGTTCCGTTGGGGCGGATTTCTGCTTCGATGATCTTGTCGATGGCGCCGGGGAAGACGAAGCCGCCGTTATAGTCTGTGTGTTCGCCGATAAGGTTAATGCGGCCGGCTGAGGCGTAAAGGGTGCCTTCGCCGCCAAAACGGGTTGAAAATTCTTCGCGGATTTTCTGTTCCATAGCGTTGGAACATTCGTGCTGTTGAGTGCTCATGGTTTTTTCTTGATATTTGGTTGTTTATGTTTTTAATTTGAGGCCAAAATTACGGCAAAAAATCGCCGAATGCAAATTTATTTAGTTAAATAATTAAAATAACATTCCGTGGGCCACTTCTTCGGCCTTTTCTTCGCCAAGGGTGGCGTTGACTATGGCAAGGCCGAAATCCATTGCAAATGCAGGGCCTTTGGCCGTGATCAGACCCGGAATGGAGACCACCGGCGAGCCGTTCATCTCGGCGCCCTCGCAGAGCTCTTCAAAGCCGGGATAACACGTGGCCGCCTTGCCCCGAAGCAGCCCTTCGGCACCTAAAACCACGGCCGGAGCGGCGCAGATGGCAGCAATGCCTCCTTGGGTTTCATGGAGGAGCTTAAGCAGTTTCGGGCAATCATGAAGATTCGTCGCTCCGGGCATTCCGCCGGGAAGCACAAGCCATTCGGCCTCAAGGGTCTCAGGCAGGTCATCAATGTGAATGTCAGCCACATAAGGCACCCCGTGGGCACCCTCTACGGCCTCTGAGCCGTCGGCGGTCACGGCTACGGTGGTCACTTCCATGCCGGCGCGACGCATTATGTCAATCGGCGCTACGGCCTCTATCTCCTCAAAGCCGGGAGCTAAAAACAGATAAGTCATACTTTCAATTTTTCAGGTTATGTTTCCGGTTTTCTTCCCGCAAAGATAACAAAAATTTTGCATTTTGCAAAATTTTTTACGGCGCTCAGCGCCGTGTTTAAGGTTTAAGGTTTAAGGTGGAGAATATAAGTTTTATAAGATTTATAAGTCTTATA
>CAZLMV010000068.1:0-10553 GCA_964560625.1 uncultured Bacteroides sp.
GTCACTTCTTCGGGGCGTTCGTCAATGAGGAGAATCATGATGTAAGTCTCGGGGTGATTCTCGGCAATGGCGTTGGCTATGTCCTTGAGAAGGATAGTTTTACCGGTTTTGGGCGGGGCGACAATCAGTGCGCGCTGGCCCTTGCCGATGGGGGCAAACATGTCGACGACGCGAGTGGAGAGGTTCGTCGTGTAGGGCGAGCCGCAGAGGCGGAATTTTTCGTCGGGGAAGAGCGGCGTGAGGTGCTCAAAGTTCTGACGGTCACGCAGGAAGTGCGGGTCGCGACCATTGACGGCGATGACCTCCGTCAGCGGGTAATATTTCTCGCCTTCGTGGGGCGGGCGCACTGTGGCTTCCACCACGTCGCCGGTCTTCAGTCCCCACTGCTTGATTTGCTGCTGGGAGATGAGCACGTCGTCGGGCGAAGGCATGTAATTATAATCGCCCGAGCGGAGAAAACCGTGGCCTTGCGGCTCGATTTCGAGCACGCCGCGAGCCGTGATGATGCCGTCAAATTTTGAGGCAAAATCTTGGCGCTGGTTCATCTGGCGGCGCTCTTCAAACTTCTGCTGGCGATTTTTGCGGTTGTTGCCTTGCTGATTCTGCGGCTGAGGCATTCCGGGCTCGGCGAGCACCACGGGCTGATTTGCAGCGGCTTGGGCGGCTTCCTGGCGTTCGCGCTCGGTGCGCGGCTTAAATTGCTTGCCCTGATGGCGCGTGGCAGGGAAAAATTCGCTGAGCGAGGAGTCGGGACGAGGGCGGAAATCGCGCTTCACCGGCTCTTCAGCCTGAGGGGCAGCGGCCTCAGCAGGGGCCTCAGCGGCGGGTGCATCTTGCGCGGGGACTTCCACGGGAGCCGGAGCCTCGGGCATCTCATTGGTGGGAGCTACGTCGCCCGCGGCGGGAGCGTCGGCCTGAGCCTCGGCTTCCTTCTGCGCCTTGGATTTGCGGCCACGCTTCTTAGGCGCGGGAGCCTCTTCAGCAGCGGCGGCAGGAGCGGCCGGCTGCTCGGTTTTTACCTCAGCAGGAGCCTCAGCGTCAGCCTTTTGCGCTTTAGGCTTGCGGCCGCGCTTCTTCGGCTCGGCGTCTGCATCAGCAGGCTTGTCGGCCGATTTGGCAGGCTTCTCGGCGGGTTTCTCGGCGGCAGGAGCCTCGGCAGGAGTTTCTTTAGTTGCCTTAGGTTTGCGTCCGCGCTTCTTCGGCTCGGCCGGCTTCGCGACGGCAGCGGCAGCCTCGGCAGACTGATCGATAATTGCGTAGATAAGAGACTCGCCCTCAAGGGTTTCAGCATTCTGAATGCCAAGCCCGGAGGCTATCTCTTTGAGTCGCTCAGGACTCATTTTTTTAAGTTCGTTAAACTTGTAAGTTTCCATATATCTTAAACAGGAGTGTTCAAAACAAAATCATGCAATGCGGGGGAATTTTTAGGGTTTTGCTCAATCAGCCCATATATAATAAGGAGAGAGCAAAAGAAGTCAAAACGGGAGAGAAATCAAACAACCCTTGAATTTTGATAGGTGCAAAGTTAGCAATTTTCTGCTATATAAACAAATATTCCGCCAAAAAAGTTACCTACGGGAACCTTTAGGCGGAATAAAATATCACGAAAATTTCGGGAAAAGCAAATTTTTGAGATTTTTTCGTAATTTTTGCGGTTTTAGGAAGGGATTATAGGGGGAGGAGTTTGTGGTTGCGGATGTAGAGGCCGTGGCGCGGGGTGATGACGCGGCGACCTTGGAGGTCGTAGGTGGGGGTGTCGGCATCGGCCGGGGCGGTGATTTCGGTGATGTCGGCGGGGGTATAAGTCGGCGCATTGGGGTCGTCTTCGGGGGCGAGCGCGGCGGTGGCGACCTCCGTGACGAGGGCCTCGACATTGGAGTTGATCACATAGGAGGCGCCGCGAGCCAGCGAGGCCTTGTTTGTGGCGGGAAGGTCATTGCCAAGGTCCCAGTACATAATGCCGCCGAGGCTATTGTCCAGAACGTATTGACAGCGGTCAATGACCTGGTCAAAGCCCGTCAGGAAGTAGTAGCAATTATTTGCAGAACTGTAAATTACGTTGGCCGAGGGCTTGACGCTCTCGCTCCAGATGCCGCGATAGCCGGCGGGATAGAATCCGGGAGTACCGGAGGGCACGCGCGAGCCGCCGTCGGCCGAGTCACGTCCACCGGAAGTGGTTGTGGCATAGCTCATTACTATCTTATTCTTCGTGTAGCCATAGTTGACGAAGGCTTTGGCCGACTCTTCATAGGTGGGCATAGTGAACAGGCTGGTCTGACCCGGGCCGTAGATTTGGAAATAGAAGCGGTCCACGTATTTCATCTTGTTGGTCGGATAGCCATAATAAAAGGCGTGGGGCGTGGCGCTCATCTCCTTGTCAGCATCGAGCAGGCCGCGCACTTCCTCATAGAGGAGGCCAACGTTTTGCCACTCGTTGCCCACCGGCCATTCGAAGTCGAAGTCTATGCCGTCATAATCGGGGTCATTGCCCACTGCGGCAAGTGCTTTCGCAAGGGTCGTGCGCTTTTCGGGAGTGTCAATGGCCTCGTTTTTGAAGGGGTTGAAACTTACTGTGAATATGTATTTTACGCCGCGCATCCCTTCATTATAGGAGCGGATGGTGCGGAAAATGCGCTGCACTGAGAAGGAGTCAAAGCCCGGGTCATTGGGGTCGTCAAAAAGATAGCAAGCGTCCATGGTGCGATAGGTCGGGCCACTGACCGAGATTTGATAGTCGGCCAACGGGGGTTCGGAGGCGTCGCTAATCATCTGGGCTGTAGTGCGTTCGCCTTTCCAGATCATGATTTCATCCATGCGCCCCTTGAAGTTGGTGCCAATCTTTGGGGCGACATTCGAGGCGGCGAGAGTGGTCGTGGCTTCAAGGGTGCGGACGGTGTTTTTGACCAACACGGAGTAGCCGCCGGCCGAGGTACACACGCCCATATGGAACCAGCTGCCCACGGGCATGGTTATCTTATTGACCGTCTGACCATTAACATCAAGCGCGCCTTCTTCCTCGCCCAACTTAATGGTGAAGGCTTTGCCCTTGGTGAAAATCACGGCTCCGGGGACCCATTCGTCAATCTTGAGCCACGCTTCAAAGGCGTAGTTTTCAGGGGCTTTGCTCAAAATTCCGCCGGGGAGGGAGACGCTCTGCGAGCCGTCAAATTCGATGACGCCCTTGTGGCGCTTGCTATCTTCCACCAAAGTTGCATCATTGAGCTTGGCGTCATAGCGGTCCAGGCGCATGTCGAGGCTGAGCGTCGTCGGGTTCACTTCCGCACCAATCAGCGCGATGCGGTTTGAGAGGCTATAGTGGCGCTTATCAACCTGGCGGTCAAAAAATCGCTCCACGTTGCCATAGGCCAAATTCGCCAAATAGCGGAAACTTTTATTGTCCGTAACCTGCTCCTTGGCCACGCCCGAGGCCGAGAGTGTGCCATTAGCATCTCCCTTATAATCAACGAGATTGGCGCATTGCTCCTGGTCCATCTTCCAGTAGGCGGCAAGCGTCTTCCATGAGGGAATGAGATCATTGAGAGTGTTTTGCCAATAGGAATTATAGTCCGCGGGGAGCTGACCATTCCAGAGGCGCACCTCATCTATGCGGCCCAAAAATCCGCCGCCGAGCCAAATGCTTTTGCTGTCGGCCGGGAGGGCGATGGCGGCCGTGGTCGTATATTCCTTCTTATTATTAATGAGTAGTCGCGTGCCCTGCTCGGCCGAGGAGCGGAGAGTCAGCTGGGCCCACTTGCCGGCACGCAGGCGAGTATCAGTAACCGGAAAGGTGTTAACCCCATCGGCAATCACGATTGAACCATTCTCCGCATCAAGGCGGACCACGAAGTCGCCACAGCGCACCAAGGCCGCGCCGTCGGCCCACGTGTCAACGTTCATCCAAAACTGCAGCGTGTAATCATCCGCCTGCTTAAAGGCACTGACAGAGCCGAGGTTAACCACTCCCTCCGGGCCGGAGAAGCGCAAAGCATAATTATCAACCTGGGCCGTGGCGGCAAGGGCGGCAACGAGGCCAATGAAAAAGGTCAAAATTCGTTTCATAAGAGTCAGGATATATGTCGCAAAATTATCAAAAATTCGCGAATTATGCAAATTTTAAGTAAAAAGAGGTCGAAAAGGGAATTTTTTTGCGAAAAATTTGCATACCTGCCAAAAAATTAGTAACTTTGCACCGCAATTTGAGCCCCGCGAACCGGGAAAGCCCGCAGAAAGTGATGCGTCTGCAGGCGATATGAGCGAAGGAAAGTGGCCGCCCAAAGATGCAAAATTCAGTGAGTTATTACTAAGGAAACCAAAACCAATAAAGAACGACAAATCCGAACAGCAATGGCAAAGATGTGTCAAATCACGGGCAAGACCGCTATGACCGGTAACAACGTTTCGCACTCGAAGCGTCGCACCAAACGTAAATTCAACGTTAACCTCTTCAACAAGAAGTTCTTCTGGCCCGAACAGCAGGCTTGGATCAGCCTCACCCTCTCAGCTAAAGGTCTGCGCACCATCAACAAACTCGGCCTCAACGCCGCTATCCGTCAGGCCTCTGAAAAGGGATACCTCAAAGAAATCAAAGTTATCGGAGCATAATTAAAGAATAAACCCCATGGCAAAGAAAGCAAAAGGTAATCGCGTGCAGGTAATTCTCGAATGCACCGAACACAAAGCAAGCGGAATGCCCGGCACCTCCCGCTACATCACCACCAAGAACCGCAAGAACACCACCGAGCGTCTGGAGCTGAAAAAATACAACCCCATCCTCAAAAAGGTGACCGTGCACAAAGAAATTAAATAAGTTTTTCACCCCTAATAAACAGATAATAGGAAATGGCAAAGAAAACCGTGGCCTCACTGCAAAAGGGTGAAGGCCGTACCTACAGCAAAATCATCAAGATGGAACGCTCGCCCAAAACCGGCGCTTACATCTTCAAGGAAGAAATGGTTCCCAACGACGCCGTAAAGGCCGCCCTCAAGTAATCCACTTTCTCCCCCACCCCATAAATCAACCGCTTGACGCCCCATCGCGCCAAGCGGCTGAATTTTTTATGCCCGGGCTCAGAGGTCCTGGCGGAGCTCGTCGGCGAGGATTTGCAGGCCTTTGGTGGCGGGCTCGGCGATGACTTTTACGAAGGAGGGGACCGGCGCGGGGTTGGGGTCGACATAGTAGATCTTGGCTCCGCGGCGCGCGTAGTTGATCAGTCCGGCGGCAGGATAGACAGCCATGGAAGTGCCGACAATTACCAAGATATCAGCCATGTGGACAATCTCGGCGGCGGGCTCAAGCATAGGCACAGACTCCTGGAAGAAGACGATGTGGGGACGCACGTGGTGGCCATCGATAATGGTGTCAGGGGTGGTGTCGCAGTTATCGGGCGAGAGTTCATAGACCTCGGTTTCGTCGTCGAGGGCACGGACCTTCATCAGCTCGCCGTGGAGATGAATGATGCAATCTTCGGGCACTCCGGCGCGTTCATGCAGATTATCAACGTTTTGCGTGATAACCACGACGTTAAATTCATCCATCAGCTCGCGGATAATTTCGTGGGCACGATTAGGCTTGACGTCGGCCAACTGGTGGCGGCGCGCATTGTAAAACTCGTGCACCAACTTGGGGTTGCGGCGGAAGCCGTCGGCCGAGCATACTTCCATTACGTCATATTGCTCCCAGAGGCCATCGGCGTCGCGAAAGGTGGAGATGCCGGATTCGGCGCTGATACCTGCGCCGGTAAGAAAGACGAGATTTTTCATAACTATAACAGTCTAAAGGTTTTACGATGAAGTTCACAGGGCCCGTAGAGGGCGATGGCGCGGCGATGTTCGGCCGTCGGATATGCCTTATTTTTCTCCCAACCATAGTGAGGGAAATCGTTGGCGGCGCGGGCAATAAACTCGTCGCGGTGGGTTTTGGCCAAGATTGAGGCGGCGGCAATGTTGCCGAATTTGGCGTCGCCCTTGACGATGGTGTGACACTCCACTCCGGCCCTCCAGGGGGCAAAGCGGTTGCCGTCAACGATGACCATCTCCGGGGTGACACTCAGTCCATCAAGGGCGCGGTGCATCGCCAAGATAGATGCGCGAAGGATGTTAATTTCGTCAATCTCCTCAGCCGAGCAGGAAGCCACGGCCCAGCTAACAGCCTCGCGCTCAATGATTTCACGCATTTCGTCGCGCCGACGCTCAGTCAGCGCCTTGGAATCATTGAGATAAGGATGAGAAAAATCGGGCGGAAGAATCACTGCGGCCGCAAACACGGGGCCGGCAAGACATCCGCGGCCGGCTTCGTCACATCCGGCTTCTACGAACTGAGTCTGCAAAGAGGGGGGCAGGAGGCTCACAGCTTAATCCCATAGCGGCGAAGCACCGAGCGGATGCGCGCCAGGAAAATATTAGCCTCCAAGGGCTTGTTAACCACCAAGTCGGCGCCATCATCATAGACGGCAATTTGGTCCGACGGGGAAATGACAATCACCGCGGGCGAAAGGTCATTGATGGGATAAATAGGGTCGCCGTCGACGATGAGCAGCGCAAAGTCATTCATCGACTCACCCTGCGACTCGCCGCGATGAATCAAGCGGACGTTAAAGCCAAGAGGAGTGAGCATAGCAGCAATCAACTGGCCCAAACGATCGTCGTTTGTAGCCACCATTGCGAGGTATTTGTTATCTGCTGTCGAGTCTGCCATGTCATTAATGATTTTGCAATGCAAATTTAACTAAAAATCCTCAATATGGCAAAATATGCGACAAAATTGTAAGAAGATTTTAACACAAACCGCCCCTGCCAAGCGGAGTATAAAAAAATTCGGCCCGATGCATCACGCACGGGGCCGAACATGAATATGATTCATACCAAAATTAACATAAATATGAAATTGATTGTCAAGCGAGGAAGCCGAGCAGCACACCGGCAGCTACGGCCGACCCGATCACGCCGGCCACGTTGGGACCCATGGCGTGCATCAGCAAGTAGTTCGACGGATCGTATTCCAAGCCGAGGCTGTTGGAAATACGAGCCGACATAGGCACGGCGCTGACGCCGGCATTGCCGATGAGCGGGTTAAGTTTCTTGTCCTTGCTGAGGAAAAGATTGAAAATCTTCACGAAGATCACGCCTGAGGCGCTGGCAATGATGAAAGCCATGAATCCGAGGGCGAAGATTTTAATCGTTTCAGCAGTGAGGAACTGAGAGGCCTGGGTGGAGGCGCCGACTGTCATGCCCAAGAGGATGGTGACAATGTCGGTCAGGGCATTAGAGGCGGTCTTGGCCAGGCGGGAGGTGACGCCACATTCGCGGAGCAGATTGCCATAGAAGAGCATGCCGAGCAGGGGCAACGCCGTCGGGACGACGAAGCAAGTGAGCAGCAGGCCCACAATGGGGAAGATAATCTTTTCGCGCTGCGAAACGGGGCGAGCGGGTTTCATGCGAATCACGCGCTCCTTTTTGGTGGTCAGAAGGCGCATGATGGGGGGCTGAATCACGGGGACGAGCGCCATGTAGGAGTAAGCGCTGACGGCGATTGCGCCCATCAGGTTGGGAGCCAATTTGGAGCTGAGGAAGATGGCCGTCGGGCCGTCGGCACCGCCGATAATGGCGATAGCGCCGGCTTGGTCAGGCTCAAATCCAAGGAGCAGGGCCACCATGTAGGCACCAAAGATGCCAAACTGGGCAGCGGCGCCCACGAGCATCAGCTTCGGGTTGGCTATCAGCGCCGTGAAGTCCGTCATGGCGCCGATGCCGAGGAATATCAGCGGCGGATACCACCCGGCCGACACGCCATTATAGAGGATGTTGAGCACGGAGCCCTCCTCATAGATGCCGATTTCGAGACCGGCATGCGTGTCAAAGGGAATATTGCCGATGAGCATGCCAAAACCGATGGGCACAAGGAGCATCGGCTCGAAATTCTTGGTGATGGCCAGCCAGATGAAAAAGAGGCCGACGCCGAGCATCACGAAGTTTTCCCACGTGGCATTATAAATGCCCGTAAGGTGCCAAAACTGCGCGAGGTTGTCAGTAATAAACTGAGAAAATTCCATGGTGTCGGCAGCGTTATCCGAGGGTTACGAGGGCTGCGCCTTCAAGGACTGAATCGCCTTCCTTGACGTTGATAGCCACGACTTTACCGGCGCGACCGGCGGGAATGGCATTTTCCATCTTCATGGCCTCGAGGATCACCACGGGGTCAGAAGCACCAACGGTGTCGCCGACTTTGACGGGGATTGAGAGCACCACGCCGGGCAGCGGAGCCAACACGGCGCCGGCACCTCCGGCAGCGGGAGTAGCGGCGGGGGCAGCAGCAGGAGCGGCGGCAGGGGCAGCCACGGGGCTCACGGGATTAACCGGAGCAGCGGCCACGGGAGCGCCCAAGCCGGGGATAGCTACCTGATAATCAGTACCGTTAACATTAACTGAGGCCTGATTGCCATTGATGGAGTTGATGCAGACGGTATAGTCATGTCCATTGATTGAAATCTTATATTCTTTCATGGGTAGAGGGTTTGATAGGATTAACGTTTAAGGGTTGGAATTACGCGCATGGCGTTGATTTTGTTGTTCCAGGCCGACGCGGGGTTATGAACAATGGTCAGCTTGTGGGACTCAGCCTGAGCATGGAGCTCGAGGGCCACGGCAATAGCTGCGGCAATTTCGGCATCGACCGACGCCGGAGCGGCAGCCACGGGGGCAACCGGAGCCTCAGGGGCCTTCTTCGCGCCGCCAATGCGCTTAATCAGATAGAAGCAGAGGCAGAGCACCAAGAGCGCTGCAAACACGATAGCCATGGCCATGATGGTCATAGCGCCGCCATTTTCATCCATTTCTTTGAATTTTGCAATTTTGTTATTAGGAACGGGGATCACGTTGTGGCCGCCCGGGGTAATGGCCTTGAGTGTCGACGAATTGTCGCGCACCTCCCAGGTGGGAGCGGCGTCAGAGCTGCGCGCATAGCTGGTGTTGGGAATCAGCGCGGCGGGCACGGTGACGGAGTCAAGGAGGCTGATGCCGTCGGCATCAAACACGGCGATGAAGTTATCCTCCCCGGGGGTGAGGGTGAAATTCAGGTGGAAAGTGCCGTCCTGGGGCTGCTCGTCGGCAAAGAAGATGACGCTTTGGCCTTTTTCAATCTTCGTCTTGGAGTCGCCCGTGGGGACGAAATATTTCTGGGGGTTGGCGAGGTCGTCAGTCAGATAGATCGACGAGATGTTGATGGGCGCATGCGTCGGATTGACCAATTCAATCCAGGCGCTGTGGCGGCCATATTCATCCACGACGGAGCTATCGTTTTGAATCATTACCTCATTGATGCGCAGCTCCTTACGACCCTGGCCCATCGCCATGGGGATGGCAATGAGACCAAGGACAAAAAGAGCGACGATTTTCTTCAGCGGCTTCATTTCCTGCGGAGAATTAGAGGGGAATGTTACCGTGCTTTTTCGGGGGATTCTGCACGCGCTTGGTGGCGAGCTGCTCCAGGCCGCGAATGATGCGGAAACGGGTGGTTTTCGGCTCGATGACGTCGTCAATGTAGCCATACTTGGCGGCATTGTAGGGGTTGCAGAAGAGTTTGTTGTATTCTGCTTCCTTTTCGGCGAGCACGGCCTTGGGGTCTTCCGCAGCCTTGGCTTCCTTGGCATAGAGCACTTCGACGGCGCCCGCACCGCCCATCACGGCGATTTCAGCCGAGGGCCATGCATAGTTCAGGTCGCCGCGCAACTGCTTGCAGGACATCACGATATGCGAGCCGCCATAGCTCTTGCGCAGGGTAACGGTAACCTTGGGCACGGTGGCTTCACCGTAGGCATACAGCAGCTTGGCGCCGTGGAGAATCACGCCATTGTATTCCTGGCCCGTGCCGGGAAGGAATCCGGGCACGTCGACGAGCGACACAATGGGGATATTGAAGCAGTCGCAGAAGCGAACGAAGCGAGCAGCCTTGCGCGAGGCGTTGGAGTCCAACACGCCGGCCAAATATTTGGGCTGGTTGGCCACGATGCCGACCGAGCGACCGTTGAAGCGGGCAAAACCGATGATGATGTTGCGGGCGAAATTGCGCTGAACTTCAAGGAATTGACCGTTGTCGACCAAGGCGCCGATCACGTTATACATATCGTAAGCCTTATTTGCGGCTTCGGGGATGATCTCATTCAGAGCCTCGTCCATGCGGTCCACGGGGTCAGTGCACGGATAAATCGGGGCTTCCTCAAGATTATTCTGCGGAATAAAGGATACCAAGGCCTTGATGAGCTCGATGGCTTCTTCGCCGTTTTCGGTGGCGAAATGGGCCACGCCGCTCTTGGT
Source organism: uncultured Bacteroides sp. (assembly GCA_964560625.1). Lineage (GTDB taxonomy): Bacteria > Bacteroidota > Bacteroidia > Bacteroidales > Muribaculaceae > UBA3263. The sequence continues at coordinate 10,309 of CAZLMV010000068.1, forward strand.
TGAGTGCACCTGAGCGCCACCGAGGGCTTCCTGGGTAACGTCTTCGCCGGTCACGGTCTTCACCACCTTCGGACCGGTCAGGAACATGTAAGAGATACCCTTGGCCATGATGGTAAAGTCAGTCAGTGCGGGCGAATAAACAGCGCCGCCGGCACAGGGGCCGAGGATGGCTGAAATCTGAGGAATCACACCGGAAGCCATGATGTTGCGCTGGAAAATTTCGGCATAGCCGGCCAGGGCGTTGA
>CAZLMV010000069.1:0-2257 GCA_964560625.1 uncultured Bacteroides sp.
CGTGGTCGCGCTGATAGCGATAATAGACGGTGGGCACTACCCTATTGCCATCCCATTCACAGCCAATGGGTTGCGTCCACACCACGCCGGCCATTACGCGATGCACGCCCTGGTCAACGCTGACGCCGATTTCCGGGGCAAGGCGCGTCAGGAAGTAGGTTTTTGCGGGGGTGTAGAGCCCTTTACCCTCGCGATTATCGAAGATTGCATTCATTTCGCCGGCATATTCAAACTTGAAAGTCTCGGCCGAAGCGGAGACGGAGCTGCACGCAAAAATAAGCATGGCAGCGGCGAAATAGCGGCGATTTATGGCGCGAGCGGCAAAGTAAAGGGCCGTGGCCAGGGAGGCGCCGATGGCAGCGCCGGCAAGGATGTCAGTGAGATAGTGTGCACCCATATAAAGACGTGAGAAACAAACGATTATAGACCATCCCAAGAGGCTGAAAGTCACCCATCGGCGGCGGAAAATAAGCGAGATAAAGACGGCCAAGGCCATGGTGTTAGACGCATGGCAGGAGGGAAAACTGAACGAGCGCGGAATCCCATTGACAATACGCATCATCGAACTGATGGGATTGTCAGGATGAATGGGACGCAGGCGCCCGACGTAGGGACGGATGGCGGTGGCACACACCCAGTCAGCCAGTCCGATGGCCATTCCGCAGAAGGCCAACATCACAAGGCCCTGCTTCCAGCCCAATTTGCGGACCACGCAGACGGCCAACACGGCATAAAGGGGCAACCAAACGAAGCGATCGGAGCAGACAATCATCAGATCGTCCACCCAGACGGGATAGTCGCCATTGAGGAAGAGGCTTATTGAATCATCAAAACTCATTTCCTGCTTTCAGCCTCTATAATTCTGTTTGACATGGATTTAAGTGACTCTTCGGAGGCTTTGAGGCTCTTTTCGAGTTTGAGAATCGTGGGGCCGACCTGCTTGTTTCCGCGGCCATACTGGAGGCGGAGATTTTCGAGGTTTTGCTCCTCGGCTTGGAAGTCGGCCAAGGCGTCAATGTAATTTTCCATCAGTCGACGTCCGCGCTCGCTGCGAAGTTGATCCCAGCGGGTCAGCACACGTCCATCGGGCATAACGAACTCAAAATCAGGGGTATTGTCCGTGGAGCCGGCACCGGGATCAATGGCATTGATGCGGCTTAGGAGGGCTGAATAGTCCTTGTCGCTCTGCGTCAGGGAGATGTCGGCAAGGCGGGCACGGGCGGCAAGGTCAGGATCGTCAACGTCCACGTTTACACGGGTTTCCGAGGGGACAAATACGTAGATGGTGACGTCGCCGCCGGGGGAATTGCGGTCAGATGCAAACCATCCGGCGCCTGTTTCTTCGTCGATCACTAACATGAAGTCATCGTAAGGCGAATTATAAGGCATACCGAGGTTTTGTGGCGCGGGAAACTCCTCGCCATTGCGGCGGCTGACGTAGATGTCGTAGCCGCCCAAGGAATCGTCGCCGTCAGTGGCATAATAGAGGGTAATGCCGTCGGGCATCAGGAACGGGTAATTAGCGGTGCCACCGGCATTTAAGGCATCGCCAAGCTCGGAGGGGGTGTCCCAGCTGCCGTCGGTCAGCTTGTGGGCCTCGACGAGGCCTGCGTTAGTGGCCCAAATCATCATGTTTGCGCTCTCGGGCATATAGACCGTGGAGCCCTCGAGGGCTTTGAGGGAGCCGTCAAGGTCATCGGGGCTGAGGATGAAGCCGGAGGCGGCGCTGAGTCGGTAATTATTAAAGAAGTCGGCGCGACTAACCGTCAGCGAATCAATTACTTCCACGGCATCCACGCGCTGCAACATCGACTCCATGCGATCCACCTGCGCCTCCAGAGTCGCGACGGCCTCGGGGTCAGGAAGATTCTTCACCGTGCGCAATTTGGCGATTTTTTCAGCGGCCAAGTCAGGGTCATACGCAGCAAAAGCGGCCTGAGCCTGCTCGAGCACCTCCACGGGGTCAACGGCGGCGGCACGCTTCTTCGGCGCTCCAAAAGCCGCAGCCGGGAGTGCTAAAAGTAATGCTATGGAAAGGGATTTCGTCTTCATATCAGTTTGCTAAACGGCGCCATTTTTCGAGAAGAGCCTCCATGTCGGGGGGCAATGGCGCGGTGAAAAACATTTCTTCTCCGGTTTTGGGATGGCGGAAACCGAGGGTCATGGCGTGGAGCGCCTGGCGGGGACAAGCCTCGAAGCAGCCCTCGATGAATCGCTTGTAAGTGCCTGACGGAACGCCGCGTAACACCTTGTCGCC
>CAZLMV010000069.1:2357-10419 GCA_964560625.1 uncultured Bacteroides sp.
GGAGTTTTGGCGATAACGAGCAGTCCGGAAGTGTCCTTATCGATGCGATGAACCAGGCCGAGGCGCGGGTCATTGACGTCGTAATTAGCGTCGTCGCGGAAATGCCAGGCAAGGGCATTGACCAAGGTGCCGGTATAGTTTCCATGGCCGGGATGAACCACAAGGCCGGCGGGTTTGTTGACGACCAAGACCGTATCATCCTCATAGACAATATCTAAGGGGATTTCTTCGGGGATGATTTCGTTTTCATAACGGGGGCGGTCCATGACGATTTGGACCACATCAAGGGGCTTTACGCGGTAATTACTCTTGACGGGCTGGCCATTGACGATGATACACCCGGCGTCGGCGGCCTGCTGAATGCGGTTGCGCGAGGAATTCTGCATGCGAATAACAAGGAACTTGTCGACTCGCAGCAATTCCTGGCCCTTATCAGCGACGAAGCGGAAATGCTCGTAGAGAGGATTTCCGGCGGCGTCCGTCAGTTCGGGGAGTTCAATGGGAGTAAATTCCTCACTCATCGCTACTTAGGTTCTCGTCGTCAACTTCAATCCATTCGGAATCGTCGAGGGCCTCGTAGGCATCAATCGTGTCGTTGAGGGCCTGATAAGCGTCAAATCCCTCGCCCACTTCAATGACCATGGCGGTGTTAAGCGAGACGGTGGAGCCGGCGCGGAGGGGCACACCCATGGACTTTACGGAGAGCACGAGGTCGCGATAATCAGAGGGGACGCGCACCTCGCGAATGTCGGTAAATCCGAGGGTCTGGAGGGTTGCGCGAGCTTGGCGCACGGAGGTGCCGATGAGTTCGGGGAGCGTAACTTTCTGAGCCTCAAAGGCATTGATGGTCAGATATACGGTGCGGCCGGGTTTGACGCGATTACCGGCGGGGGGCACCTGCTCCACCACGGAGCCGCGGGCGCCGTTATGATTATACACAGAATCCACGACTTCCATGAGCAGATGATTCTCCTTGAGGGTTTGGCGCGCTTCGTCGACGGAGAGGGTACGCACGTCAGGCACTTCCTGCACTTTTCCATGGGCGGTCAGAAGGTCGAGGCTCCACATGGCAATAACAATCAGCAAAATCCCGACGAGCAACATCGCCAGGAGATTAGAGGTCAATGGATATCGTTTAAAAGGATTCATAATGCAAAGTTACGAATTTCTCCCCAAATATGCAATAATACACAAAAAAAGCTGACCGAAAGGGTCAGCTTTTTTTGATTACTTGCGGATGCCAAGTTCTTTTTGCGCGATAATGGCGCGGTAACGGTTGATGTCCTTGCGGATGAGATAGTCGAGCAAGCGACGACGTTTACCTACGAGTTGTTTGAGCGCGCGCGCAGTGGCATAATCTTTGTGATTTGACTTGAGGTGTTCAGTCAAATGAGCGATACGGACCGAGAATAATGCAATCTGAGCTTCAGGTGAGCCAGTGTCAGTCTTGCCCTTACCGTATTTCTCAAAGATTTCAATCTTTTCGTCAGAATTGAGATGCATTCTTAAGAAATTTTGGTGATTAATAAATATATGGATAATAAAATGAGTGCTTTAAGCGACTGCAAAGGTACGAACTTTTTTCGGAACTTGCAAATTATAATGCAACTTTCTCAGATTTATTTCCCTGACGCTTAATGAAAATGCCGTTTTTGGGGTGAGAAACCTTGCGTCCGCTCAGGTCGAAATACTCTATGGGAGCGGAAACGGAGGCGTCAACCTCGTTGATTTCGCTATCATCTTCGTCGAAGCGGATAATGTAGCTCAGATACTGGCCCTTGTCGTCGCCGCCCCAGAAATTATAGGCAAACGAGGCGAAAGATCTCCAGTCGGCCGACACGAAGGGGCGACCGGTGATGTCCATTTCGAGGAAGTCAGTGGTGCCGGCCTCGGGATCGAGTTCCACTTCAACTTCGTGGGTCCAATTCTCAGCAATCCACTCCTTTAACTCGGGTGCGCGACCAATCAGATAGTCCACATAGGGGGTCCACTGGCCGGTCGTGGCGCGATAGACGTAGGCAAGGTCGGCACCGCCGGCGTCGATGTAGCCAAGCACTTCGCCCTTATTGTTGACGCCGGTGACGAGCATGGAATAGCCCTCAAGGCCGATGTTTTTGAACTCGCCGGTGATGGTGTCATAGAGGTAAGGAGTGTAGATAGAAGAGGTTTCACCGACGGCAGAATGATAAGAAATCTGCGAACACATGGCAACGTAACGGCCGTCGGGCGACACGTAGAGCAGGTTAAAGGCAAAGGTGAGGCCGCGATCCATCACTTCAACGAGCATATCCTCATAGGCCTTATATTCGTCATACCATTTAAGGTAAGGCTCGAGAGCTTCATTATATTGCTCTATTTCCTCAATGGTCATAAACTGCTCATAGGTAGGCTCTTTGGTGCCGTTGGGGTTTTCGAGATACTTATTATATGCCTCGTCGTATGCGGCGAGTTCCTCAGCGGTCATGAAATTTTCCATTGAGGGGATTGCGGGTCCGTCGCCGGGATAAGGGACGATTTTGATATCGTCAGGGATGCAGGCGTCGCGCAGAGGGAGGGAGTAGCTCCACTCGCCGGCTTCATCCTGGCGATAGACAATAGGTTCGCGGAAGAAGCCATTGCCGGAGGTTATTTGACCCCAGATGGTTTTGCCGTCGTCGGTGATGGAAAGAGCCGTAACATACTGAGGGACTTGGCCTAAGAGGTCGGTAGTGGGATACGGCAGGGGTTGCTGCTGGCCGTAGGAGCTTCCTTTGAGGTCCCAATAGCAGGGGTAAACCATCAGTTTGGCATCGTCTAACACGAAGCCGACTCCGGTGCTGGCATTTCCGCAGATGCGGCTCATGTCGGGAGTCAGGCCGTTGGCATTACCCATGCCGGCAGGGTCAGCGGCCGCGAGGGGAAGGCGGGTCCAGCGTCCGCCGCGCCAAATTGCGGAGCCGCCGGTATTGTCGATATAGCCGACCATGCCGTTGCTGCCCCAGAAGTTGCCGTTGCCGACGCCATAGGAGCTATTGCCGGATTCGACGTATTCGAAATGTTCGTCAGTGTCGAGGTCATAGATCACGATTGTGCCGTAAAATTCCGACGATGCATAGCGGCCATCGGTGGAGAGGCCCACGACAACGTCGTTGATAATCTTGGTTTCAACTCCGGCCCATGCGCTGATGGACGAGCCTACGCCGAGAAGAGCGAGTAAAACTTTTTTCATTCAGTTTTATGGTTTAAAAAGGGTTTAACGTAAGGAGTTTACAGTTGATTTTCAGGCAAGTTCTTGGGGGCCTTCGCGGAGGATTTCGGGGTTTGCGGAATCAAGGAGGGAGACGATGGCCGTGGATTGCCGGGGTTCGTCGGGGTCAGCCATGGCGTCGGTAATCATCAGTTCCACTTGCGATTCCAACTCAAAGGGGTCGACATTTCCGAGCGAACCGCTGACGATTGGGTGGCCCAACTCTTCAGCCAAGGCGCGGGCAATGTCATTGTCTGGCACGCGGACGCCCACCTGCTTGCGATGTTTAAACGGCTTGGGGAGGGCGGCCACCGGGGGAAGGATAAAGGTGAACGGCCCGGGAAGGTTGCGTCGAATCACGTCGAAGGCGCGATTATCGATTCGGACATACTGGGCAGCCTGAGCGATTGAGTCACAGACGATTGAGAGGGTCTGCTTGGCCGGGTCAATGCCTTTGAGGCGACAGAGAGCGGCAATGGCCTGCGGATTCAGCGAATCAGCCGCCAAGGCCGGATTCGAGTCCGTGGGATAGATGACCACCCCACCCCGGCGAATGATATCGACCGCGCGCTCAATGACCCGCATGTCAATAGACTTAGGATAAATGCTTAGTACTTCCATGAACTAAAATCACTTAAAAAAAAGGGGAAGTCTGCTCGGAAAAGATTTCGGGCAGACTTCAAAGATTTTGCCTGAAGGAGAAAATTATTCAGCTTCAGCGGCAGGAGCCTCTTCGGCGGGAGCTTCGTTAGCGGCAGCTTCAGCAGCGGCGGCAGCCTCAGCTTCAGCCTTAGCGGCAGCGAGTTCAGCCTTTTTCTTGGCCACGGCTTCAGCCTTAGCCTTGTTTACGGCCTGTTCAGCCTCGAGGCGAGCCTTGAGTTCCTGTTCTTTCTTGGAAGCCATAGCGGTCTTGTCGGCGTCGACAGACTTCTGCTTGTTCTGCTTCCAAGTGGCGAAGCGACGTTCGGCTTCGGCCTCGTCAAATGCGCCCTTCTTGACGCCGCCCTGGAGATGCTTCATGAGCAGGACACCTTCCTGAGAGAGGATGGTGCGGACGGTCTGGGTGGGGATGGCACCGACGTTGAGCCAATACAGAGCCCGCTCGAAGTTCAAAGTTATCGTGGCGGGATTGGTGTTGGGGTTGTAAGAACCAATGCGCTCGATAAATTTGCCATCTCGTGGCGCTCTGCTGTCGGCGATTACGATAGGATAAAACGCGTAGTCTTTGTGGCCACGACGCTGCAGGCGAATCTTAGTTGCCATAGTAGAGTTTGGTGTTTGAAGTTAGTTAATGAATGGGTTTATATTGGCGATTTATTTCTAAATCGGGTGCAAAGTTACGAAATTTTTTTGAATTTTCCAAATTTAGAAGCGAATGCCGATGATGAAGTTGCCGGTTTGGGTAGAATTGAAGAGGGAGTAATGGCGATTGAGGATGAATCCGCCGTTGAATTTGGCAACGAGGCCCATGAAGAGCATACCATTATTATAGGTCAGGGAGGAACGCCCCAAGACGTTGGCGCTGACCAATTCGCGGCGCTGGCGGTGCTGACTATGGAGTTCCGACTTGCGATAACCCACATAGGGCATCACGGTGATATTAAAAAGGAAATGCTTGTTCATCACCCAGTTATAGGCATATCCGCCCAAGAGGCTATACTCATTATAATTAAAGGTATTGATGAGCGGGAACTCGGGGAGCGCTTCCTTCATTCCGTCAGGGATATCGGAAAAATCCATGATTACGCGTCGGTGGGCCCACTGCAAGCCGCCTAACCAGGAGCCGGCGCTGCGCAGCTGATATTTTGAATAAGCATAGGCGGCACTCTGGGAGTAACGCTTGTGGTTAAAGAAGTAAAAGCCTGTGAGCGAGGTTGTTTCCGTCTCCAAACCCTCAAACGGCATGTGGAGTCGGTGGCCATCCTCATAGTGGCCGTAGCGTTCGATGTATGCCCCACCCTCCGTGCGCCGCGACAGCGCCTCCAGCGAGAAGCGCGAGCAGGTGAAGGAGAACTCGAAGGTGCGTCGCTGGTTCTTTTTGCCATAGATTCGCTCGTCCATGGCGCGAGTGTAGGTCAGGCCGACGGCCATGAACTGGAGGGTCACACCAAGGTCCACGTTGGCCTTCGACATTACATCGACATTATTGTTATTAAAAAGGTCAAAAACGTAATGAAAACTTTGATTCCACGCCTCGGTTTTCACTAAGAACTTCCAGTTTTTGCCGGTGGATTGGACGTAGTCCGGGTCATAGGAATTGAAGGTTTTGTCGCCCCAGTTATAGACTTTCAGGCAGAAGCGGGGGAAGCGGGGATAGTCAATTCGCGGATCGTTGATGCGGAATTTGGACTCATAAAGCTGCTGGATCCAGTTGCCATGCAGCGGCGGCAGGGAGTCGGTCACCTCAGCCACAGCGAGCGAATCCGCGAGGAATTCCTCACCGCGGGCGCCGACAGAACAGATGCAGAGCAACAGAATCAGCCAAAATCTCTTCATTTGCGAATCAACTGAAGGCTTTTTTCAACAAATCGGGGGTCATCAAAATCGATCCAATCGATGTGGAAGCCCCGGCGCTCCATGCCGCGAAACCAGGTCATCTGGCGCTTGGCAAACTGATGAATGGCAATCAGGAGGTCGCGCTCCATCTCGGGGCGGGAGATTTGGGCGGTGGCATAGAGGGTCAGGAATTTATATTCAAGGCCATAATATATAAGGTCATCGGCGGGGATTCCGGAGTCGAGCAGGCGGCGCACTTCGTCGATCATTCCGGCGCGGAGGCGGGCATGGAGGCGCTCTTCGATGCGGCGGCGGCGCTCCTCGCGGCCAATGTTGACGCCAATCAGCGCCGCATAGGGCATCGGCTTGGAGGCCCGGGCCGGGTCGAGGTCGGGATGCGCCTCATAGTAAGTTTGGATTTCGATGGCGCGGATTGCGCGGGCGCAGGTGTCGACGTCGGTGGTGTTATGCAGCGTCTTTTTGGCGGCAAGGATTTCGGTCAATTCTTCCAAGGATTTTCCGCGCAAGGAGGCTCGAAGGTCCGGATTTTCAGGCACTTCGGGGAGGGCTAAGCCTTTGAGGAGCGACTCGACATAGAGGCCGGTGCCTCCGCAGAGAATCGGCCGATTGCCGCGCTGCTGAATCTCAGAGATGACGCGGCGGGCGTCGGTCAGATACTCATAGAGGTTATATTTGGTGCCGGCGGGGCGAATATCGATCATGTGGTAAGGCACGGAGCCATACTCCTCGAGGTCCTTGCCGGTGCCGAGGTCCATGCCGCGATAAATCTGGCGCGAGTCGGCGCTGACTATTTCGCCATTGCCTAAGGCCATGGCGAGCTCGACGGCGCGGCGGGTTTTTCCGCTGGCCGTCGGACCGGTGACGACTATCAGCTGATTATTTTCCAAGCTTATCAAAGAAGAACTGCATCATGCGCGAATAGACCAGCGCGCGGGTGCCGCAGCCATTGATTGAATGGTTCATATTAGGAAAGAGGAGCATGTCGGGCCACTTGTTTTCGTTGATCATCAGGGCGGTGAGCTCGATGGTGTTGCTCATGTGGACATTGTCGTCGGCCGTGCCGGATATGAGCAGCAGGGGGCAATTGAGCTTGCTGACGCGCGAGGTGGGGGCGGATTTTTCATATCCGGACTCATTTTGGCGGGGTGTCTGCATGTAGCGCTCGGCATAAATCGTGTCGTAATATCTCCAGGAGGTCACGGGGGCGATGGCCACGGCGGCGGCATAATCGGCGCCGGAGGAGGCACACATCAGCGTTTCATAACCGCCATAGCTCCAACCGCAAATGCCGATTCGCTTGCCGTCGACATAAGGGAGGCCCTTAAGATAGTCGAGCACGGCGTTTTGGTCCTTGGTCTCATAGAAACCGAGGTTTTTATAGACGATTTGCTCGAATTCGCGGCCGCGGGCACCGGTGCCGCGTCCGTCGACGCAAACCACGATAAATCCTTGAGTGGCTGCATATTGAGCCCAGTCCATGCCCCAGCGGTTGGTCACTTCCTGCGAACCGGGACCGCTATATTGGGTCATAATGACGGGATATCTCTTTGAGGCGGAGAAATTGACGGGCTTGATCATCCAGCCATTGAGGCTCAGGCCGGCGTTTTCCACGGTGAAGAACTCCTTTTTCGGGGCGTCGGCAAAGCGGGCGGCATAGTCGGCATTGTCTTGCAACACTCTGAGAGTCTTTTCCTTACCGGCGGAGACGAGCGAATAAACGGGCGGCTGAGCCGAGGTGGAATAGTTGAGCACGTAATAATTCTTCGCGGGAGCGAATTGGGCGGTGGCCCACCCTTCGGCCGGAGAGACGGAGCTCTTGACGCCCTTGCGGTCGAGCTTGTAGATGGTGCGGTTAAGGGGGCCGTTTTCAGCCGATTGATAATAGCGGGTGCCGTCGGCAGCGCAGCCATAATAAGCGGTCACGTCAAAATTGCCGGAGGTCAGCGCGCCGAGGTCATTGCCGTTATAATCAAGGCGATAGAGATGGGTGAAGCCGGTGCGGTCGCTTCGGATGATCATTCCGTCGGGCTCATAGGCAATCGCCTCATAACATGCGGGAAGAATCCAGGCCGAGCTGCGTTCCTGATGAATGGACTGGGCCACGGCCGAGCGGGGATTGACGCGATAGATGTCAAGAAGGTTTTGCTCGCGATTGAGGGTGGTGACAATCAGCTGGGAGGTCTCCGCACCGAAATGGATTGAGGGGATGTATTCGAGGTCCTTGCGGGGAATTTCTATGTCTTTGATCTTGCGGGTTTCGACGTCGTAGGAATGGAGGGTCACTTTGGAGTTCTTTTCGCCGGCCACGGGATATTTATA
>CAZLMV010000070.1:0-5340 GCA_964560625.1 uncultured Bacteroides sp.
CAAAATTTCATAATAAAGTCAAGGATTGAGCAACGGTAGATGCCCGTGGATATGTAGTTATCAGGTTCTCAACATGATATTTCGTGAGAAATATGGTGAGAGCAACGATTACATATATTGGCGTGGGCTTCTGCGTTGCCGTCTGACTTTATTAGGGCAATGCGAGAAGCCTCAGATGGTAGGACGGCAACAGATACAGATTCCTACGCTTTTTTTGTATAAACCAATTAATTACGCCAACGAGAGGATGACCGCGGCACCCTTTAAAAAGATGCGTAAATTAGCATTAATATTCATCACGATTTTTGCCTTTGGCGCCTGCGCAAAGGCCGAGAACAAATCAGCCTCTTTTCCAATTGACCTGAAATACTATGGCGAGGTCAACGTTGGATACGGAACTACCTCAAAGGTTGATGGTTACAACACTTATGCCGGCCGTTTTATTGTCGGCACAGTTCAAGGCGTAAAAATCAACCAATACTTTCAAACGGGCGTAGGCTTAGACCTCATTCCCTTCACCCACAAGTGGAGTTATACCGGTTTCCGAATGGGCATGGGCATATATGGCGACTTTCGCGGTACATATCCCCTGAAAAACGACCTGACACCGTTTATTGACTTAGGTTTTGGTGGATTCTTCAGTCTCCATGGCTTAGGCTCAGGGTTTTACTGCCTATTTGGGCCCGGCATCAGATGGAAAGATTGGGCCTTCTCATGCGGATTAAACTGCATAGGCACCGGACCCGGAAGCTCAACTTTCTTCCTCAAAACAGCATACATATTCTAACTAAAAATACACAGACATGGAAAAGAAAGAAACCAACAAAGTTTCACGCCGCCAATTCTTAAAAAAGGGCGTAGGCATGATAATTCCTGCAATTGCCATAGCCGTGGCTCCTTCGCTGTTAACTTCCTGCGATGTTGACGAGCCTGATGGTGGCAGTGGAGGCGGAAGTTCAAACTGTAAGAGCAGTTGCTCAAATGGATGCTCAAATGGATGCTTCGGGGGCTGCGAGTCCTCATGTATTACTGGTTGCCAAGGATCTTGTAAAAGTGGCTGTTATACCGCTTGTAAAACAACGTGTAAAGGTAACTGTGGTAACTCTTGCGGCATTTCATGTCAGGGAGGCACGAAATACCATTAACACCTCAGTATGAATAAAGTATTGTCCGTTGACCGGGCCAAAAACATAACATTCATCGTTACTAAAGATTGCCAATTGGCGTGCAAATATTGCTACTTAGTTGGCAAGAATAGTAACGAGCGAATGTCGTGGGAAATAGCCCAAAAGGCCATTGACTACATTCTGGATCATGAAGACGATTTTCCGGAAGATATGGTCATTTGGGATTTCATTGGCGGTGAGCCATTTTTGGAGATAGACTTGATAGACCGAATCTGCGACTATATCAAAACGGAATTATATCGTCGTAATCACCATTGGTTTAACGCTTACCGATTCTCGTTTTCTACAAATGGCATCAACTATGACAACGAATCGGTTCAGAAGTTTATCAAAAAGAACTCGTCTCATCTATCTATCGGCATTACCATCGACGGAACGCCAAGAAAACATGACCTCAACCGAGTATGGAAAAGCGACCCCGGCAAAGGAAGTTATGATGCCGTGGTTCGCAATATTCCTTTGTGGCTAAACCAATTTCCCGGCGAAGGCACTAAGGTCACAATCAGTTCGGCAGATATTCCCTATATCTGCGAAAGCGTCATGCACCTTTATAGTCTCGGGATAAAAGAGGTCAACATCAACTGCGTGTTTGAAGATGTTTGGAAAGAGGGTGATGACATCCTTTTTGAGGAACAGCTGATTAATCTTGCCGATCAGATTATTAACGGAGGATATTTTCACGACTACACCTGTTCATTCTTTGATGAGTACATAGGCAAGCCCATGGATCCGGAGAATGAAAACCAAAACTGGTGTGGAGCCGGACATATGCTCAGCATTGATGCCGCGGGTAACTTTTATCCTTGCACCCGCTTTGCCGCTTACTCGTTGCGCTCAAAAAAGCCCATTATCATCGGCAATGTCTACGACGGGATAGACAAAAACAAGCTCCGCCCGTTTTTGACGCTTGACCGCACGACCCAATCGTCTCAAAAATGCATTGAATGTGAGGTGGCAAGCGGTTGTGCGTGGTGTCAAGGAGAAAACTATGATGCAGCAGATTCCCCCACTATCTTCCAACGAGCCACGGCAATATGCCGTATGCATAAGGCTCGTGTAAGAGCCAACAATTATTATTGGAACAAACTAAAAATGGTTATTGACAATGTTGAAGTACCTTATAGCACTCATTGATGATTCGGCTCCATCATTTTGCCACTATCCCAACGTAAAAGGGCCAAAATTGATGGAGGAGGCGACACTGAGACAGTGTATCAAATATGCCATGAAGGAGAATCTCTCCGTGCAGTTTCTTCTTCCGGCAGAAGGAGTGCCTGAGCGGTACTTTGAAATCATGAATGGCGTAAATCACGTAAAAATTGCGCCGGTCAATCATAAGTATAGTACTGACATTGATGTTCTTATCGCTCATAACACTCAGCAACTGACAAGGCAAGTTCTTGATTCCTCGGTAATTCTTATTCTTCGGACAACCTTTGAAGACCTTAAGGATCATCGAGACAAGCTCTTGCCCCTATTGACGCGAAAAGAACGGACCAACATTGTAATAACAAACGTTGCCGAGATGACGGATCAAGACCTTGAAGACTATAAGTTGCTTCTTGAGTTTCTTGTTGACCATGCCGTTGACGCCAAAATCAGGCCCGCGGACATCCACCTTAATATATTGACTGACCGCATATTACTTTCAGCCATGAATAACTGCGGAGCAGGCGTTGAAACGATCACCGCAGCTCCCGACGGGAGTTTACATGTTTGCCCGGGATTCTACGCCTCCGGGGGCGCCTCAATTGGAGACATTAAACAAGGAGCCCAAATAATTAATGGTGAACTGTTTAAATTAAGCTATGCCCCGATTTGTCGAGTATGTGATAGCTGGCATTGCAAAAGATGCGTTTGGCTTAATCAACAAACCACATTGGAGGTAAACACTCCCGGGCGCCAACAATGCATCGTCTCTCATCTGGAAAGAAATGCTGCCCGCAGACTGCTTCAACTGACAGGCGAGGACGCTGATGATCGCATCCCCCAAATTGACTATTTAGACCCATTTGAAATTGCTAAACATAAATATTAATAATATGAGAAAGAAAGTTGGGAGCGTAACCGCTTCTGAAACAAATGATATTCGGCTGCTTTTTGAGCGCAGCAATGGTCTCAAAGAGTTAGCCAAGATTCTAACAGCCGACAATTCCGAGCTTTATGAACGTCTCGTCATGGATATTGGCACAAACTCCACTGCCATGCAACAATGGTGGAATGCAATGGCCGAGAAATATAACTGGGAAAGCGACCCCAATGGGAATTGGGAGATTGACTTCTCAGATGGTTCAATTTATTTAACAACAGAGTGATGATTTGTTTTATCGGCGGGACTGAATTGATCCTAATCAGCGCTGTTGCCCTCCTGATATTTGGGGGGAAGAAGTTGCCGGAGCTCATGAAAGGGATGGGCAAGGGCGTGAAGAGTTTTAAGGAAGGAATGGCCGAGCCTACCGAGGAAGAGATGAATCGGCGGGTGGAGGAGGAGGTTCGTCGGCGTGCCGACGAGCAGCTGAACGCCCGTGGCGACCATTCTGACAGGAGCGAAGGCGGTGAGTGAGCCGACGGATAGCAGCGGGATGCTTTCCTTTGGGGGGCATCTGGAGGTTTTGCGCCGGATGTTGATGCGCGTGCTGATTGTGGTTGTCATTTTCAGCGGCATCATCTTCTGCTTTAAGAGCGAGACTTTCAACGTTTTATTGGCCCCTCATGAGTCTGATTTCATCACGTTCAGATTCATTGAGCGGCTACTTGGGCGCTGCGGAATGGTGTTTCATTTCGCGGCCTACGACGTGCCGCTGATAAGCACGGAACTTTCGGCGCAGTTCATGTCACACATCACGGTGTCGTGTCTGCTTGCCGTCTTGCTTGCGTCGCCTTACATCCTTTTTGAGCTTTTCCGCTTCGTCTCGCCGGCGCTTTATGAGCGGGAGAAGAAGTATTCTTACCTTGTGGCCGGGATAATCTATGTCCTGTTCATTTTGGGGCTGCTGATGAGCTATTTTGTGCTTTTCCCGATATCTTTTCAGTTTTTAGCTACTTATCAGGTCAACAGCGAGATAGTGAACACCATCACGCTTGATTCTTATATCTCGACGTTCATCACCTTGACTTTCATGATGGGAGTGGTTTTTCAGCTGCCGGTGCTTGTCTTCGTGTTGGGCAAGATGGGGCTGATCAATGCCGCGATGATGAAACATTATCGGGCTTATGCTTTCGTGTTGATCATGATTGTTGCGGCCATTATCACTCCGCCCGACATATTTACCTTAGTGTTGGTGACGGTTCCGATGTATGGATTATATGAAATCAGCGTCTTAGTGGTGGGTAAATGGGGCGAAAAAGCCGCTGAGACGGCCGAGGAGGAGGGAAAATGAGGGGGGGGAGTGGATTTTTTGGGGGGAAAATTTGCTGGTTGAGCAAATTTTGCGTAACTTTGCGCCTACGAATAATCTTAAAAGCACCAATATAATGTCTGCAAACGAAGAAATTAAGAATGCACCGATCCTCCCCGCCGAGGATGCTCAAGTTAAGAAGGATCAGAAGATCCGCAATATTATGATGTGGGCGTCAATCGCGATTGCCATCATCGTAATCGGCACTATTGCCTATATCTTCGCTTATCGCCAGCCGGCCATCGAGAAGGGCAACAATGCCATCGGCGCCGCTGACCACGTGGCCATGACCCAGGGCGCGGATTCGGCCTTGGTGATGTATGAAAACGTGGCTAAGAACCATGGTTTTGCCGCCGGCAACCGCGCCAAGCTCCAGAGCGCCATCATCCTTTACAGCCAGGGCAAGTATGAAGAAGCCTTGAAGTATGTCGACCAGTATAAGTCGACCGACAAGGTCGTTTCGGCCACGGCTCAGGCTCTGAAGGGCGACTGCCTGGTTCAGCTCGACAAGTATGCCGAAGCCATCAAGGCTTACGACAAGGGCATCAGCAATGCCGACAAGAACCCTCAGCTCGTGCCTTACCTGCTGAATAAGAAGGCCGTAGTGCTGATGAACGGCCTGCAGGACTACGCCGCCGCCGCCAAGGTCTACAAGACCATCGAGACGGAATATCCCGCCTTCGCCCAAAGCGTCAACGCCGAAGGCCGCCGCCTCCAGTGCGAGTCCTTAGCCAAGTAATCCCCCCAAACTGACA
>CAZLMV010000070.1:5440-10408 GCA_964560625.1 uncultured Bacteroides sp.
TTTAGAGGAGGAGGAGGGCGGCGGCGGCGCCGGCGAGGTCGGCGGCGAGGTCGGGGATGGAGGCTGTGCGGCCCAGGTGCATGGATTGCTGGGCGAGTTCGATGGCGGCGCCGAAGAGGGCCACGGCGGCGAATAGGAGCCAGCGGAGACGGGGCGTCAGGGGGCGACGGAGGTCGAGGGCTAAAGCGGTGTAGACGCCAAACATCATCAGGGCGTGGACCAGCTTGTCGGTGTGTTCCCAGAAGTGGATATCGTTGTCAGGCAGGGGCTTGGGGGCGAGCGTGAGGTAGAGCACCGCGCTGACAGTCAGCGTGGTAAGGAGCCATCGGGGGAGTCGCTGCAGGGGTTTAAGCCAGCGCCAGAGCCAGGACTTCATCGAGGGTGGTGACGTAGTGGAAGGTGAGGCCGGCGACGTAGTCGGAGTTGATTTCCTCGACGTTTTTGCGATTGTCGGCGCAGAGGATTATCTCCTTGATTCCGGCGCGTTTGGCGGCGAGGATTTTCTCCTTGATGCCGCCCACGGGGAGGACTTTTCCGCGGAGGGTCATTTCGCCGGTCATGGCGAGGTTGGGGCGCACGGGGCGGCCGGTGAGGGCGGAGACGATGGCCGTGGTCATGGTGACGCCGGCCGAGGGGCCGTCTTTGGGAATGGCGCCTTCGGGGACGTGGATGTGGACGTCGGAGGCCAATCGCTCGGGGGCGATGCCGAGGTCGGCGGCATGGGCCAAGACGTAGCGATAGGCAATGGAGGCGGATTCCTTCATGACGTCGCCGAGATTGCCGGTCAGGGAGAGCACGCCTTTCTCCTTGCCGGGGGTGAGGACGCATTCGATGAAGAGGATTTCGCCGCCGGCGGCGGTCCAGGCCAATCCGGTGACCACGCCGGGGATGCCGCCCGTGCCGTAGCGGTCGCGGCTCATGGGGGCCACACCTAAGAGCGCCTGCAAATCCTCGGGTTTAACCGGCTGAGGGAAAGGCTTTTGGCCGACTTTTGCGCGAACATATTTGCGGAGAATCGAGGCGAGCTGCTTCTGGAGCTTGCGCACGCCGCTTTCAGCAGTATAGTCGGAGATAATGGCGTCGATGGCCTCGGAAGCGACCTCACATTCGCCCTCGGCGAGCTTCATCTCGGCGCGAAGTTTGGGCAGGAGATGGTCAAGAGCAATGGCGCGTTTTTCCTCGGCGGAATAGCCGCTGATATCGATGATTTCCATGCGGTCAAGCAGGGGCGAGGAGATGGTTGAGAGAGTGTTGGCCGTGGTAATGAACATCACGCGCGAGAGGTCGAAGTCTACGTCGATATAGTTATCATGGAATCGCGCATTTTGCTCAGGGTCAAGCACTTCGAGCAGGGCGGCAGAGGGGTCGCCCTTGTAGCTTTCGCCGATTTTGTCGATTTCGTCGAGCATGATAATGGGGTTCGAGGAGCCGGCGCGGCGAATGGATTCGATGATTCGGCCGGGCATGGCGCCGATGTAGGTTCGGCGGTGGCCTCGGATTTCGCTTTCGTCATGCAATCCGCCGAACGACACGCGCTGAAACTTGCGCCCCATGGCGCGGGCAATGCTCTCGCCAAGCGACGTTTTGCCCACTCCCGGAGGGCCGACGAGGCAAAGAATCGGCGCGTGGGCCTCGGGGGAGTGGAAAATCATGGCGAGGTGTTCGAGCACGCGCTCCTTGACCTTCTCCATGCCGAAGTGGGTGCGGTTGAGCTCGGCCTCGGCGGCGGAAAAGTCGGTAGAGTCAGTGGTCTCGACGCCCCAGGGGAGTTCGGTGACGGCCTTGAGATAGGCATATTGCGTCTGATAGTCAGGGCTTTGCGGGTTGAGCTTGGAGAGCTTGCGCCATTCTTTCTTGAGGAGGGTGCGGGTCTCATCGCTGACGCTTAGGGCGTCAATATCCTTGGCCAAGGCGTCGAGTTCTTCGTCGTCTTCGTCGCCATAGAGCTCGGCGCGAATCTCCTGGAGCTGACATTCGAGGTATTGATTTCGGCCGCGCTCCGACATGGCTTTTTGAGCTCGTTTTTCGAACTCTTCGGCCACTTTTTTCTGCTCGCGGCGCTCATAGAGCATGTTGCTCAGGGCCTCGAGGCGCTTGCGGATGCCGGGCGTGGTCAGCAGTCCGTAGCGCTGCTCAATTTTCAGCGGGGCATTGGTGCAGAGCAAGTTAACCTCCATGGCATAGTCGGTATTCTTGTCATATTCGCCCTCGTGTTGAACCCCGACGTTGACTGCTCCGGGCTCGCCCTCGGTGAGTTTTGCCGAGAGCTCGCGCACCTCGTTGAGGCAATAGAGGAAGTAATTGTCGGGGCGCACCTTAGCCTCCTTGACTATGGCGGCGGAAATGGCAAAGGAATCGCCGGGGAGATCCGTGCCGCTAAAACCGGTGCAACGGATGTGTTGATAGGAGCGGACCATGGCTATGGCCGTGTCGTCGGGCAGCGGGATGATGCGCACCACGTCGGCCAGCACTCCCTCGGGGAAAATGTCGGCAAATCCGGGCTTCTCCACGTCGGGATTATTCTGGCAGAAAATGCCTATTTGCACATTATTTTCATAGGCATAGCGGGCAATTTCGCGGCTCGACTCGCGCACCAAAGTGATGGGAAACACTAAGTTAGGAAACAGCACGAGATTGCGCGTGGGGAGCACCACGAGTTTATCCAAGTCGACGAAACCGCGGCGGCCGTCGGGGTTGATTTCTATATGTTCGATGGTAGGCATAATGCTCTGAAAAATTTTTTGCTTGTTTTAGAGTGCAAATTTACGAAATATTTCGGAAAAAATTCGTAACTTTGTGGCTGTTTAAACACTCAACTTTGCAAAGTAAACATGAAAACGATTAAGACAGCGCTCATTTCCGTGTTTTAT
The DNA here is from genome assembly GCA_964560625.1 of uncultured Bacteroides sp. Classification (GTDB taxonomy): domain Bacteria; phylum Bacteroidota; class Bacteroidia; order Bacteroidales; family Muribaculaceae; genus UBA3263. The sequence continues at coordinate 8,311 of CAZLMV010000070.1, forward strand.
AAGGACGGACTTGACGAAATTTTAGCACTTCTCCATAAGGGGGGGGTAAAGTTTTTGAGCACCGGCGGCACCCGCGAGTTCATTCAGGGCTTAGGCTATGAATGTGACGCCGTAGAGGACCTGACGGGCTATCCCTCCATCTTTGGCGGCCGCGTTAAGACGCTCCACCCCAAGGTGTTTGGCGGCATCCTGAACCGCCGCGACGACGAAGGCGACCGCAAGCAGGCTGCCGAGTTTGAAATCCCCTCCATTGACTTAGTCATCGTAGACCTCTACCCCTTTGAGCAGACCGTGGCCTCCGGCGCCTCCGACGAAGCCATCATCGAGAAAATCGACATCGGCGGCATCTCGCTGATTCGCGCCGCCGCCAAAAACTGGCGCGACGTAATCATCGTGGCCTCCAAGGCTCAGTATGCGCCCCTGCGCGACCTTCTTGCCGCCCAGGGCCCGCAGTCTGATCCCGAACAGCGCCGCTGGTTTGCCAAGGAAGCATTTGCCGTGAGCAGCGGCTATGACTCCGCCATTTTCAATTATTTTGACCGCCAGGGCGAGATGCCCTCAGCGCTGCGTGTGGCCGTCGACGGCATCAAGCCGATGCGCTACGGCGAAAATCCCCACCAGCCCGGATTCTTCTTCGGCGATTTCTCAGCCATGTTTGACCAGCTCCACGGCAAGGAAATCAGCTATAACAACCTCCTTGACATCGACGCCGCCGTGAGCCTCATTGCCGACTTTACGGAGACCACGTTTGCCGTCTTGAAACATAACAATGCCTGCGGCGTGGCCTCGCGTAAAACCGTGGCCGAAGCGTGGCGCGACGCACTGGCCGGCGACCCCGTCAGCGCCTTTGGCGGCGTCCTTGTGACAAACGCCAAGGTTGACCTCGAGGCTGCAAACGAAATTAACACCATCTTCTTTGAAGTGATCATCGCGCCGGACTATGCTCCCGAGGCGCTCGAAGTGCTCAAGTCAAAGAAAAACCGCATCATCTTGGTGCAGAAGCAGCCGCTGCAGACCAAGTCAAGCTATCGCTCCTGCCTCAACGGCGCCCTGGTTCAAGCCCGCGACCTCAAAGTCGAGACCGCCGAGGACCTCAACCCCGTCACCAAGGAGCCCGTTGATCCGGCGCAGATCGAGGACCTGCTCTTTGCCAACAAGATCGTGAAGCACTCCAAGAGCAACGCCATCGTCCTTGCTAAGAACAAGCAGCTGCTTGCCAGCGGCGTAGGTCAGACCTCACGCGTCGACGCCCTGAAGCAGGCCATTGCCAAGGCCGAGAGCTTTGAATTCTCACTCAAAGGCGCCGTGATGGCTTCCGACGCATTCTTCCCGTTTGCCGACTGCGTGGAAATTGCCCATCAGGCCGGCATCAACGCCGTGATTCAGCCCGGCGGCTCCATCCGCGACCAGGAAACCATTGACTATTGCAACGCCAACGGCGTCGCCATGGCCATGACCGGCACCCGCCACTTCAAACACTGATTTCAAATTCAAAATACAAAATACAAAATGGGATTGTTCTCGCTTACGAAAGAGATCGCGATTGACCTTGGGACGGCCAATACGATTATTCTACATAACGACAAAGTGGTGATTGACGAGCCATCGATCGTGGCCGTCGACAAAACCACCAAAAAGCCTATTGCCGTGGGCAAAGAGGCCTCAATGATGCAGGGTAAGGAAAACCCCAACATCGAAACGATTCGCCCGCTGCGCCAGGGCGTGATTGCCGACTTCAACGCCGCCGAAATGATGATTCGCGGCCTGGTGAAGAAGAGCAGCTCGTCGCGCGGATGGTTCTCGCCGTCGCTGCGCATGGTCGTGGGCATTCCCTCGGGCTCCACGGAAGTGCAGATCCGCGCCGTGCGCGACTCCAGCGAACACGCCGGCGGCCGCGACGTCTACATGATTTATGAACCTATGGCTGCGGCCCTCGGCATCGGCCTCGACGTCGAAGCCCCCGCGGGCAACATGATCGTTGACATAGGCGGAGGCACCACCGAAATCGCCGTGATCTCCCTCGGCGGCATCGTCACCAACAAATCCATCCAGATTGCCGGCGACGACCTGACCGACGACATCATCAACCACATGAAGC
>CAZLMV010000071.1:0-10272 GCA_964560625.1 uncultured Bacteroides sp.
TTGTTAAAAAAATTTGAAGTTTCAAAAAAATGATTTAAATTTGTCAGCACATTTAAAACCAAATTTCACACATTAACCTGGTGCGATTCTCGGGCCCTCAGCCCGGTATCCATCTAAATTTCAACTATTTACCATGGATAAACTTAGAGTTTTCTTACTCATGGTAATCGGGTTCTTACCCGCTTATCTGTCAATGCAGGCACTGGCCCAGACGGCGTCAGACGCCCCGGTGGTCGTTTCCGGCACCGTCATTGACCAAGAGGGCGAACCGATTATCGGCGCTACCGTGAAGGTAGACAATTCCAAGGAAGGAACCGCCACCGACATCGACGGCAAATTCCAAGTAAAAGTTAAATCTCTCCCCGCTGACCTAACTATCTCATCTATAGGCTATGAAGCCCGCAAAGTGAAGGTCACCTCCACCACCCCCATCACCGTTGAACTCGGCGAAAACTCCGAGATGCTCGACGAAGTCGTCGTCATAGGTTACGGCACCGTCCGCAAGGCTGACCTTGCCGGCTCCGTCTCCGTTGTCGACGCCAAATCATTTGCTGCTCAGCCCATTACGACCGTCGGCGAAGCCCTTCAGGGCCGCGTGTCAGGCGTAAACGTAATCTCGGCCGGAGTCCCCGGCGGCTCGCCCAAAATCCGCGTGCGCGGCGCCAACTCCATTAATAAGAGCAACGAACCGCTCTACGTGGTCGACGGCCTCGTGCGCGAATCAGGCCTCGAAGGCATCAACCCCGAAGACATCGCCTCCATGCAGATCCTCAAAGACGCCTCATCCACTGCCATTTACGGTTCCCGCGGCGCCAACGGCGTGGTCCTCATCACCACCCGCCGAGGCAAAGCCGGCGTCAGCGAAATCACCTTCGACGCCTCCTGGGGCTGGAGCCAGGCCACTCACCTGCCCAAAATCATGTCAACCAAGCAATACGCCGAAGCCCTGCTGACCTATGGCGGCCCCAACGGCGCTAAAATCGTCAGCGGCAACATCGACGCCCCTGATGCAGCCCTCGCCCCCTATCTCAGCGGCGAAGACGCCGGCACCGACTGGGTTGACCAGATTTTCCGCACCGGCAACACTCAGAACTACAAGCTCGCCTACACCTCCGGCAACGAAAAAATCCAAACCTACTTCTCCGCTAACTATATGCGCGACAAGGGCGTCTTGGAATACTCTCAGTATGAACGCTTTGCAGCCCGCGCCAACGTCCGCGCTCAGGTCACCAAATGGTTGGAAACCACCGTCGACGTGGACCTCAGCCATGGCAACGGCCACGGCATCGGCGGCTTCGAAATGACCACCGGCCCCATCTGGGCAGCCTTCAACTATTCGCCCACTATGCACCTCTTTGATGAGGAAGCTCAGGCCTACACCCGCGACCCCTACAACTCAATCATGAATAGCCCCTACGGCGAACTCACCCTGCAGAACGAACGTCGCCGCGACATCCTCAACGGCCGCATCGACCTCCGATTCAACATCTGCAAGGGCCTGACCTTCACCACCTCTAATGGTATTGACTATGCCAACATGTATAACTACAGCTTCTCGGGCACCAATCGTGCCCCCGGCATGCAGTCATCCATGGGCAATGGCAACACCAACCGCTGGCTCCTCCAAACCACCAATAACTTCACCTATCTCAACAACTGGAACAACCACTCACTGACCGCCACCGCCGTGTGGGAAGCCACCTCTTCCACCACTCGTGGCATGAGCATCAGCGGCCAGGACCTGTTGACCGACATGGTGGGCTGGTGGAACGTCGACCTCGCAAACACCAAGGGCGCCTCTAACAGCTTCTCCAAGTGGACCCTGATGTCGGCCGTGGCCCGCGCAATCTATAGCTTCGACAATCGCTACATGCTGACCGCCACGTTCCGTGCCGACGGCTCCTCACGCCTGAGCAACAACAAGTGGGCCTACTTCCCCTCCGTGGCCGCCGCTTGGACCATCTCTAACGAAAAATTCATGCAGGACGTAACTCCCGTGATGAACAACCTCAAACTCCGTGCAAGCTGGGGTATCATCGGCAATCAGGACATCGGCCCCTATCAGACCCTCGAGCTCCTCACCGCCGCCAACGTTTATTACGGCACCACTACCCCCAACACCGGCTTCTGGTCTAACAAAATGCCCACCCCCAACCTCAAATGGGAACGCACCAACCAGGTTGACGTAGGCCTCGACTTCGGATTCCTCAACAACCGCATCGACCTCAGCCTCGACTATTACTACAAGCACACCCACGACGCCCTGCTCAACACCACTCCTCCCGGATATCTCGGAGGCACCCCCTACGTGGTCAACGCCGGCGAAGTGCGCAACACCGGTTTCGACATCTCGCTGAACGCCACCTGCATCCAGACCCGCGACTGGACTTGGTCTACCACCATCCAGGGCTCATACATGAAGAATAAAGTCGTCAAGCTCACCGCCGAAGAGCCCGTGCTCTACTCCGGAAGCACCGTCTCCATCCTCAACGATGCCCTCATCGTCAAGGAAGGCGAATCCATCGGCTCCTTCTTCGGCTATCGCTGGGCCGGCGTCGACGATGGCGGTTATGACACCTACTACACCGCCGACGGCGAAATCACCCGCACCCCCTCGGCCACTGACCGCGTGGTGCTCGGCAAGTCTGCCCCCGACTTCAACCTCGGTTGGAACAACACCATCACTTGGAAGAACCTCAGCCTCAACCTCTTCTTCAACGGCTCCTTCGGCGGCAAGCGCCTCAACGCCCTCCGCTATGCCATGAACACCCTGATCGGCAACTCCCGCTTCGTAACCGACGCTAACTGGGTTGACGACGTGGTCAACGGCAAGATGGCTGACCCCACCAAGTATTCTAACAACTTCTGCCCCGGCGAATCTGATAAGTGGCTCGAAAAGGCTGACTACCTCCGCCTCGAAAACCTCTCTATCAGCTATGACCTCAAGCGCTCTGTCACCAAGTTTGCTGACATCCGCTTCCAGTTTGCCGTCCAGAACGCCTTCACCATCACTAACTATAAGGGCGTGAACCCCGCAGCCATGACCTTCGCCTCCGATGGCGCCGAATGGAAGAGCGGCATCGACATGGGCACCGCTCCCTGCCCGCGCTCCTACACCTTCGGTATCCGCTTCGTGTTGTAATCTCTTAATCAGCTAACTAAGTTATGAAGAATCTATATAAAGTGCTCCTCGCTGCAGCTATCCTCGGTGGCTCCACCTCCTGCGCTGACTTCCTGGAGCCCGACCCCAAAGGTCAATTGGCCACTAAAAACTTCTTCAAGAACCAAAATGACCTCGAAATGGCCCTCAACGCCCTCTATGCGCAAGTGGCCGGCTCGCAAATCCACTCGAACCCCACCATCGTGCAGTGTCAGGGCGACGACATGACCTCTACCACCGGCTCAAACAAGAGTGCCTACCTCTCGGCCGACGCATTCGAGGAACCCTCTGACTATAAGGGCGTGCGTGACCTCTGGCTCTTCAACTATCAGGTCATTCAGGCCGCAAACCTCATCATCGACAATGCAGAGCGCGCCGCCGCCTCGCAGGAATACATCGACATGGCCTTAGGCAACGCCTACTATTGGCGCGCCGTGGCTTACTTCCAGCTCGTGCGCGTGTTTGGTCCCCTCCCCGTCAATCTCCACAACGAGCCTGACGGCGGCAAGACCCCGCTGACCTCCGTCGATAAGATCTACGACGAAATCATCGTCGCTGACCTCCTCAAAGCCGAAGCACTCAACCTCCCCACCACCTACGCTAAGTGGAAACTCGGCCACTCCGGCAATTGCGACTACTGGACCACTCAGCAGGCCGTGAAATCCACCATCGCCGCCGTTTACATGGCCATGGCCGGATTCCCCTTGGAGCGCGACGGCTACTACAAAATGGCCGCCGAAAAGGCTAAGGAAGTGATCGACGGAGTTGACGCCGGCACCTATGGCCTCAGCCTGGAAAACGACTGGAAAGACGTCTACAGCGTGGCCAACAACTGGAGCGCCGAGCAGATCGTCACCATCTCCTATTATGACGTGCCCAACAACATGACCGGCTCGCAGTTCTGCAAATGCCACCGCTTTGCCACCCTCGGCAACGGCTGGAGCGACTTCATCCCCGAACGCCGCTGGTGGGCCAACTTCCCCGACGGACCCCGCAAGGACGCCATCTATGACCCCATGCTCTATTCTTATAAGCGCGACCAAAACGGCGCCGTCATCCTCGTCGACTGGTGGGCCGAAGGCGCTGACGCCAATAAAAACGTCAGCCCCATCATCTCCCCGCGCCACCCCATGTTTGCCCCCTTCACCGTCAATGCTGACGCCCAGGGCAACCCCCTCGTAGAGCCCCACGACTACGCCAAACCCGCCTACGACGGCCAGGCCTACCCCCAGAATCACCGCTTCATCCGCTACTCAGAAGTGCTCTGCTGGTTTGCTGAATCCGCCGCTCGCGCCGGAATCTACACCACCGAAGCCCAGCAGGCCCTGCAAAAGGTCATTGACCGCGCTTACAACGGCGCAAACAAGGTCAACGCCTCCGCCCTCACCGGCGACGCCCTCGCAAAGCAGGCTTTCCTCGAACACGGCTATGAAGTGACCGGCTATCCCTTGGCACTCGTGACCCGCCGCGCTGACCAGTTCCGCCTCGGCGAAACCGCCACCGGAGTCTGGGAAGACCAAACCTTCAAGGCTTGCTATGACTACCGCAAAGGACCGCAAGACGACGTCCTCGTGCCCGCCGGCACCGTGACCCACGGCTTCGACATCAGCGGCACCAAGTTTGAAAAAATCAACATTCCCACCGTCTACACCCTCACTGAAGACCTCAAACTTCAGGAAGAAATGCCCGTGGCTCCCACTTGGCGCGGTATCAACGCCATGTATCACCCCTATCCCCCCACGGAAGTAGAAAAGAACCCCAACCTCGTCCGCCAATAATCCCCCCATGTATCGGCCTCGGCCAATGCACTAACATAGCCCGGAGGGCTTTCACCCCGCTTAACCCCCCGGTTGAGTCACACAACATAGCCCGGAGGGCTTTCACCCCGCTTAACCCCCGGTTGAGTCACACAATCCGAGTTTACTCGCTCGCAACATAGCCCGGAGGGCTTTCACCCCGGTTAACCCCGGGTTGGGTTGCACAACATAGCCCGGAGGGCTTTCACCCCGGTTAACCCCGGGTTGGGCGCCAGCCCTACCCGGGGAAACAAACCCTCCAATAAGTCAACCCCGGCGGGGTTGCACAATCCGCCGAGGCCGATACATAAAACCATAAACCATAAACCCACAAACCCATAAACTAAAATATTAATCACTAACCAATTTTTTCTATGAAAAAATCTTTACTCGTTCTCTGCGCCGGCATCATGGCCTTCGGCGCTTCTGCCGAGACCTACAAGCTCGGTGAGGCTTTTGCCTACGACATCAACCCTGAATTCAAGTGGTTCAAGGGTGACAACAAGTACGCTCAGGATGCCTTCATCGATGGCGAAGACGGCCCCGTGGTTAACCCCGAAGCTGAAATCAACATCAACTGGCCCTTCCTCGCTATGTCCGAAGAAGCTGACATGGCCACCAACACCGGCCTCGGCATGATCTGGTTCAACGGCAAGAAGTTCGCTACCTACGAAGCTGCCGACGAATACGCTCCCGTGGTTGAAGATCCCTGGAACCGTGGCGCTTACGCTATCGAAGTGAAGACCACCACTTGGGACGGCTACGGCAACCTCATGTTTGCCCTCCCCAAGGTTGACGAACTCTGCCGCATCCGCTCTATCTTCCGCGTGGACGTTGACGGCACCGAATGCACCTGGAACAACCCCGAAAAGCCCTTCTGGGTACGTCTGACCGAAAAAGGCCAGGACGAATGTATCGCCGCCGTTACCTATCAGCAGGAAAACATCAAGTTCTGGGAAGAACCCGGCTACCGCGTAGTTGACCAGTACTACCAGCCCAACGGCCAGACCTACTTCTCCATCACCTTCGATGCCGGTGGTCTCACCTGCGGCCGTAACAACGGTTTCTACCTCGAAGAAGTTTCTTGCGTTCCCGTTAGCAAAATCGCCGGCAACACCCAGTCCGCTGCTGGCGTGAAGGCTGAAGTTGTTGCTGAACGTCCTGCTCTGACCGTGATCGAAGGCAGCGAAAACAGCATCAACGAAATCGGCGTGGCTGCTGAAAAGGCCGTTTACGACCTCCAGGGCCGCAAGGTTGCTAACCCCGCCAAGGGCCTCTACATCATCAACGGCGTGAAGACCCTCGTTAAGTAATTAGCCCCCAAAACTTTAACCCAAAAAGGTGCGTCGCCCCGCCGCGACGCACCTTTCCAATTATAAAAATAACTGGGGACGACACCCGCCCTCGGGTGTCGATCGCGCGTAGCGCGATTCAATTCGTTATGGCAAAGCCGCTCGCGGCGTCCCTCCGCGAGGGATTCGCGCCATTGGCGCGAGCGAGGCGAGGGCGCCTCGCAGCCCGGCTTTCCTTCTCGCAAAGAAGACATCGCGAAGCGATGTCCCTACATTATTCCTAATTATGATCAACGAACTCAAAAACCGCATCCTCAACGGCGGAAACATCACTGAATCTGAGGCTTACGCCCTTGCCGAATTCCTTCCCGCCCGGCGCGAAGAAATCTACGCCGCCGCCGAAGAAATCACCCGCAAACTCGCCTGCCGAACCTTCGACACCTGCTCCATCGTCAACGCCCGCTCGGGCCGCTGCTCCGAGGATTGCAAATGGTGCGCCCAGTCGGCCCACTACAAAACGGCGGCCGACGTCTACCCCCTGATCTCCCGCGAACATTGCCTCAAAGTGGCCGACCTCAACCGCCAAGGCGGAGTGCGCCGCTTCTCGCTCGTCACCTCCGGGCGCAAAATGCAGGGCCGCGACCTGGATCGCGCCTGCGAATATTATAGCGAAATGAGAGCCGACGGCGGACTGCTCCTCTGCGCATCCATGGGCCTGCTCAATCGCCAAGAGCTCGAGCAACTGAAAGCAAGCGGCGTCAACCGCTACCACTGCAACCTCGAGACTGCCCCCTCTTTCTTTCCCTCTCTTTGCTCAACCCACACTCTCGACCAAAAGCTGCAAACCATTGCCGACGCCCGCGCCTTAGGCATGGAAATCTGCTCCGGCGGCATCATCGGCATGGGCGAAACCGTGGCTCAGCGCGTGGAATTCGCCCTCTTCCTGCGCCAAATTGAACCGGCCTCCATCCCCATCAACATCCTCGCCCCGATTCCCGGCACCCCCTTAGAGTCCACGCCCCTCATCTCCGAAGAAGAGGTCCTCGACACCGTCGCCCTCTTCCGCTTCATCCATCCGCTGACCACCATACGCTTTGCCGGTGGCCGCGCCCGCCTAAGCCCCGAAGCTACCAAACGCGCCTTCGAAATCGGCATCAACGGCGCCATCGTCGGCGACCTCCTGACAACCCTCGGCGCCACCCTCGCCTCCGACAAATCCACCGCCCTCTCCGCCGGCTACACCCTCTAACTCCCTCAACCAAACCCAAATAACTCTTATAAATCGTATAAATCTTATAAGAATTATAAAAATTATAAGAATTACCCCCGCCATCCCCCCGCGCTACCGCGCGAAAAAAGCCCCGGCCCAAAAGGCCGGGGCAAACCTTAAACTTTAAACCTTAAACACGCCCCAAAGGGCGTAATTAAACCTTAAACACGGCCCGCTGGGCCGTAAAAAAAGGAGCAACTATCTCAGTCACTCCTCGTCCGTAATATTAAACCAATCAATTATTTATAGTTTCATAGTATGTAAGTTTCCTGTGTGTCTTTCTTTTCGAGTCTACCGTGCGTTCTTCATAGTGTGCGTCAGCGTGCGGGGGATTAGTAGCGATAGTCGGCGAGCATTTCCTGGAGGCGCTGGCGAGCGAAGAAGATGCGGCTCTTAACAGTGCCGAGGGGGAGGTGCATTTTTTCGGCGATTTCGTTATACTTGTAACCTTCAACGTGCATGGAGAACGGGATGCGGTAGTCGTCAGAGAAGGAGTTGATGGCGGCCATGATTTCGCCGGCGCTGTAAGAACCTTCAACGGAGTCGATGCCGGAATCCTGTGAGGCGTTCAGGTGGTAGAGGTCTTCGGTCTGGTCGATCACGGTAGCGGAGCGAACCACGCGACGATAGTTGTTGATGAAGATATTGCGCATGATGGTGAAGACCCAACCTTTGAAGTTAACGTTTTCGGCAAACTTCTCTTCGTTGTCAAGAACCTTGAGGGTGGTGTCCTGCAGGAGGTCGTAAGCGTCGTCACGGTTGCCGGTGAGCATGTAAGCAAAGTTGAGGAGGTTGCTTTGAAGATCCATGAGCTTGTTTTGAATTGCTGAAGTTGCCATAATGTTTAAGTTTTAGAAGTTTTGTTTTTTAGTTAGTTTTTGTCTGTTTTGTGTCTGACTTTCGTCGTTTGACAGTGCAAATATACAAACTTTTTTTAAATCCAAAAAATTTCGCAACTTTTTTTGATATTTTTCGCAATTGTGCGCATTTTGTAACACATTAGTATTGATAATCAGCATGTTAACCCCGCCTGTTACAACGTAAAACATGTTACAAACGCTGTTACAACGTGTTGCAACGTTTGTAACGCCATTGTCTTACTCGCTGATACTCAGCATATTACGCTTGTTACATTTGTGTTACTTAAAAAATGTTAAATTTTTCGTTTCGCGCCTTTTTCTTATCTTTGCAGAGCAAAAATCACCCATTTTCACCCTCTATGGACAGCTCCGCCGATCAAAAACAATTAGCTCTCGATAAACGTTATCTGAGGATGGCCCGAATCTGGGCCGAAAACTCCTATTGCCAACGCCGAAAAGTGGGCGCTATCATCGTCCGCGACTCAATGATTATCTCCGACGGCTTCAACGGCACCCCCTCCGGATTTGAAAACGTCTGCGAGGACGAAAACGGCCTCACCAAAACCTACGTGCTCCACGCCGAGGCTAACGCCATAACCAAAGTGGCCCGCAGCAACAACTCCTCGCTCGGCGCCACGCTCTACGTCACCGCCTCCCCCTGCATGGAGTGTGCCAAGCTCATCATCCAGGCCGGAATCCGACGGGTGGTCTACAACGAACCCTACCGACTGACCGACGGCGTCGACCTCCTGCGCCGCGCCGGAATCGAGGTCAACCTAATTGAAGAACTGAACTAAATGAAAAGCAAACTCAAATCCATCGGCGTCCCCTTGATGGTGGTCGGCGCCATGGTCATCGGCATCATCCTCGGCAACCACCTGCCCGGCCGACATATAATAAGGAACGCGGGCGCGCAAAAGCTCGCCGAAATCCTCGACCTCATCGACGACGAATACGTGGACCACGTAAACCTCGACTCGCTCCTCGACGAATCCATCCCCGCCATCCTCGCAAACTTAGACCCCCACACGGCCTATATCCCCGCCGACCTCTTTGAGCAGGTCAACTCCGAGCTCGAAGGCTCATTCAGCGGCATCGGCATCCAGTTTCAGATGATGAACGACACCATCACCGTCATCGAAGTCATCTCCGGAGGCCCCAGCGAAAAAGTGGGCCTGCGCGCCGGCGACCGCATAGTCCGCGTCAACGACTCCATCGTGGCCGGCAAGAAGATCAACCAGGAAGACGTCCTCTCTATGCTCCGCGGGCCCAAAGACTCGGAAGTGAAGCTCGGAATCAAGCGCACAGACTCGCCCAAGCTGCTCGACTACACCATCACCCGCGGCGACATCCCCGTGACCTCTATCGACGCCGCCTATATGATCGCCCCCGAGGTCGGTTATATTAAGGTCAACAAATTCGGCCGCAACACCTACAGTGAATTCTTCACCGAGATGGTCCTGCTGCGGGCCGACGGCGCCAAAAACTTCATCCTCGACCTGCGCGGCAACTCCGGCGGATTCCTTGACGTGGCCATCCTCATGGCCAACGAATTCCTGCGCGCGGGCGACGAAATTGTCAGCACCCGCGGGCGCGACGGAGTCCTCGAAAGCAGCGTGGCCGCCGATGGCACCGGCTCATTCCAGAAGGAGGGCCTGACCGTACTCCTCGACGAATTCAGCGCCTCCGCCTCCGAAATCGTGGCCGGCGCCATGCAGGACAATGACCGCGCCCAGATCATCGGCCGCCGCTCCTTCGGCAAGGGCCTCGTGCAGAAACAACACGACCTGAGCGACGGCTCCGCCATCCGCATCACCACCGCGCGCTACTACACCCCCTCGGGCCGATGCATCCAAAAGCCCTTCACCCCGGGCGCCGTCGAAGACTACGAGCT